>NZ_JTKZ01000188.1:0-11675 GCF_000799035.1 Delftia sp. ZNC0008 | reverse complement strand
AGGCGGCCCATGGCCCTGGCGCTGCGCGCGGCGTCCGGAGCGGCCTCGGTGTCGGCGGGCACAGGCGCTTGCGGCGCGGCGGCTGTTGCGGCTTCCTCCATCGCCTTTGCAGCCCCTGCGCCTTGCCTTGATGGCGGTGCGACGGCGGCGGTGTCCGGCCGTCGCGTAGGCGCGGGCGCAGGCGCCGGTCCGGGCCGGGCAGCCGCTGGAGCAGGAGAGGGGGCCGGCGTCGGCGTGGAAGTCGGCGTCTCGACCCAGACCACCTGAAGGCGGTGCGCCTCAGCCTGCCCGGTGCCGGGCCGCGCATTGTCCGGGGCCAGACCCTGCCACAGCAGCGCCCCATGCAGCAGCAGCGACAGCAGCAGGCCCGCGATCAGCCGCAGCCGCCCGCTGCTCAAGCCTCGGGCCCTGCCACCCATTCCAGCAGGTCACCGGGCTGGCACTGGAGCGCCTCGCAGATGCGCTCCAGCGTGTCGAAGCGCACGCCGCGCACCTTGCCGCTCTTGAGCAGGGAAATATTCTGTTCGGTGATGCCGACCATCTCGGCCAGTTCGCGCGAGCGCATCTTGCGGCGCGCCAGCATCACATCGAGGTGGACGATGATGGGCATGCTCAGACGAATCCCGCGTTCTCGTCGGCGATGCGCCGCGCCTGCAGCATCACATGGGCGATGGAGACCAGCACCACGCCGAGCAGGACCAGCAGGCCATCGTGCCAGTACAGGCCCAGCGTGACGAAGCGCTGCCCTGGCGGATTGCCCATGCTGGCGGCCACCGACATCAGCGCGCGCGTGAAGGGCAGGGCCAGCGCGCCCGCCAGCACCGTCCAGGCAAAGCGCATCAGGGCGTGCTGCGCCTGCTGGCCGAAGACACGGCCCTGCAGATACTCGCCGAACAGTGTCCACAACTGGCGCAGCGCATACAGGCCGCAGCCCACGGGCAGCAGGCTGACCAGTGCGGTGCGCCAGCGCGCAGCCATGTCCAGCGGCTGGCCGGGCGGCATGCCCAGCAGGCCTTCCGCCTGGCCCGAAAGATCTTGCGGCGACAGCAGGGCGGCTGCCGGCAGGGCCAGCAGCGCGACGGCACCGAGCGCAATCAGGATGCGCGCCGCCTGGGAGTGGCGCCTCAGGGCGTTGCCCGCGGCGTGGGGCGTATAGTTCATGGCACAGCCTTGTATTGATGAATCGATAAAAAATTATTGTAAAACGATAAAAAATTCATGTCCAAGAAAAACTCTCATGTCAGCGAGACACCGGCCACGCAGCTGCTGCGCGCCCACAAGGTGGAGTTCACCGAGCATCCCTATGAGTACCTGGAACACGGCGGCACCGAGCACAGCGCGGCCAGCCTGGGCCTGGACGAGCACATGGTGGTCAAGACCCTGGTGATGCAGGACCAGGACGCCAGGCCGCTGATCGTGCTCATGCACGGCGACTGCAAGGTCTCCACCAAGAACCTGGCGCGGCAGATCGGCGCCAAGAGCGTGGAGCCCTGCAAGCCCGAAGTCGCCAACCGCCACAGCGGCTACCTGGTCGGCGGCACCTCGCCCTTCGGCACGCGCCGCGACATGCCGGTCTATATCGAAGAGAGCATCCTGGCGCTGCCGCGCATCGCCATCAACGGCGGGCGCCGGGGCTTTCTGGTGCAGCTGGACCCGCAGGTCTGCGTGCAGCTGCTGGATGCACGGCCCGTGCACTGCGCGCTGGCAGAATAGATGCCCTGAAGAAATGAACACGACTTGCGCCCACGGGAAGGCGGCCGCCGCCTCCACCGGGTTCGCGCAGGTCCTGATGAAAAACATGTGTCGGCGATCAGGGAGGGCGGGCCATCAGGGCCGGCCGGATCGCGCGCCGGCGCTCCACAGACCGGCCAAGGACTTCAATTGAACGCGCTCTACCCCCTTCTCGCCACCGTGGCGGCCTACCTGATCGGCTCGCTGTCGTTCGCCGTCATCGTCAGCCGGGCCATGGGCCTGAATGATCCGCGCACCTATGGCAGCGGCAACCCCGGCGCCACCAATGTGCTGCGCTCCGGCAGCAAGGCGGCAGCGGCCGTCACCCTGCTGCTGGACGCCGCCAAGGGCTGGCTGCCCGTGGCCCTGGTGCAATGGTTCGGCAGCCGCTTCGGCATGGGAGATGGCACGGTGGCCATGGTGGCGCTGGCTGCCTTCCTGGGCCACCTGTACCCGGTGTTCTTCCGCTTCAAGGGCGGCAAGGGCGTGGCTACGGCCCTGGGCGTGCTGCTGGGCATCAGCGTCTGGCTGGGCCTGGCGGTGGCGCTGACCTGGCTGATCATTGCCGTGTTCTTCCGCTATTCCTCGCTGGCGGCCCTGGTGGCCTCCGTGTTCGCCCCCGTCTACTACCTGCTGTGCAGTGGCGTGGTCTGGTATGCCGAGACGCCGATTGCCGCCGCCATCGTCGCCATGGCGGCCCTGCTGATCTGGCGCCACCGCGAGAACATCCAGCGCCTGATGGCCGGCAAGGAATCCAGGCTGGGCAGCAAGAAGGCCGACCCGGCAGCCGCCGCGGCCAAGCCCGGCACGGCCAAAGGCAAGCCGCATTGAACGCCGCCGCCGCGCTGCGCTCCACGGGCGCAGCTTGCGTGAATGGCGTGGCCGGCCAGCCGCGCTCCAGGCCCTCTCACCACTGACGACCTTCCCACATGGCATCGAGTCCATCGCAGCGCGTCTATCGCGCACCTTGCCCCGGCTGCGGCGCGCCCGTGGAATTTTCCAGCGCCCAGGCCAGCTACGCCGTCTGCGAGTTCTGCCGCAGCACCGTGGTGCGCCAGGGCGATGTGCTGCAGCGCCGCGGCTCCATGGCCGAGGTCTTCGAGGACTACAGCCCCCTGCGCATCGGCGCCACGGGCCAGATGCTGCGCAACGGCAAGCCCGAGCACTTCACCCTGGTCGGCCGGCTGCAGCTCAAGAGCGAGGCGGGCGCCTGGAGCGAATGGGTGGCCGCGTTCAGCGATGGTGCGCTGGGCTTTCTGAGCGAGGACAACGGCCAGTTCGTCTGGTCCTGGCCCTGGGAGGCCGAGGCCCTGCGCAACGGGCCGTTCAAGGCCTCCGACTGGCTGCTGGGCTCGCAGCGCGTGCTAGGCGGCAAGAGCTTCACGGTCAGCAGCGTGCAGAACGCGCGGCTGGTATCGGCCCAGGGCGAGCTGGCGCAGCTGCCCGAGCCCGGCACGCCGTACCGGCTGGTGGAGCTGCGCAGCGAGCAGGGCCAGGTGCTGTCCGTGGACTTCTCCGTCCAGCCGCCCGCGCTGAGCCTGGGCGAACGCGTGGTGCTGGACGACCTCAGGATGCAGGGGCTGCGCGACGGCACCTCGCTCAAGGGTGAGCAGGGCCGGCACTTCAACTGCCCCAAGTGCGGCGCCGTGGTGCCCGTGCGCTTTTCCACCACCAAGAGCCTGAGCTGCCCCAGTTGCGGGTCGCTGGTGGACCTGAGCCAGGGCATTGGCAAGGAATTGGCCTATGCGGAACAGAACGAGCCCGTGCGCCCGGCCATCCCGCTGGGCAGCAAGGGTGTGCTGGAAGGCCAGCAATGGCAGGTAGTGGGCTTTCAGCACCGCATGGGCCAGGAGCCTGGCGACGACGAGAGCTTTGGCTGGGAGGAGTACCTGCTGTTCAACCAGAAGGCCGGCTTCGCATTCCTGGTCGATTCCTCCGATGGCTGGAGCATGGCCCGCGTGACCACGGGCGTGCCCAAGCTCTCCAAGAACCGCAGCACGGCCAAGTACATGGGCCGGCAGTACCAGCTTGAATCGCGCTACACGGCCGAGACCACCTACGCCCTGGGCGAGTTCTACTGGCCCGTGCAGCGCGGCCAGACCACGCGCAATGTGGACTATGTGAGCGCAGGCGCGCAGAACAAGGCCTTTCTGGCCAGCGAGACCGAGAACGGCGAGACCACCTGGTCGCATGGCAGCGCCGTCTCGGCCACCACGCTGGCCACGGCCTTCGGCCTCAAGCAGCTGCGGGACCGCTCGCAGGTCGGCGTGATGTCGGGCAGCCGCTTCGGCCTTTGGACCATCGTCATCGGCGTGGTCATCCTGTGGCTGGTGTTCGTCATGCTGCGCGGCTGCATGACGCGCCCGAACTGCAACCCGAACACCGATCCCAACTGCAACAGCTACACCCGCAGCAGCGGCGGCTCCTGGGGTGGCTACACCTCGGGCGGCAGCCACAAGTAAACAACGGAGAAACTGATCATGAACTTCGACTGGTTCAACCCCGCCGCCTTCTTCGGCTCGATCCTCTATGCGCTGGTGGGCGTGGTGGTATTCTGGCTGTGCTTCATCATCATCGACAAGATCACGCCCGTGGACATGTGGGCCGAGATCGTCGAGAAGCACAACAAGGCGCTGGCCATGGTGGTGGCCGCCATGTGCCTGGGCATCAGCATCATCGTCGCTGCCGCCATCCACTGAACGGGGCCGCCTGGCCCCCCTGCACTCCCCATCTCCCGCCGACACGCAGCCCGCCTGAAAAGGTGCGGCTGCGCTGCGCATGGCGGCGTTGCTGCGTCGCAACAAATTCCTTGTTGATAGTGAGTTTGCAAATGATATTCGTTTGCATTCTAAATAGAATCGCCCCCTTCATTCGAAGAGAGGGTTTCCATGACAGACCATCAAGCCGCCCGCAGGGCAAGGCTTTCAGCGGGTGTGACCGCTGGCATCATCACCACCGCGCTGGCGGGCGCGGTCCATGCCCAGGAGGCCGCTCCAGCCGTTTCAGCCGATCCGGCCCAGGCACAGACGCAGACACAGACGCAGACGCAGACGCAGCCTCAACAGGCCCACACCCTGCCCACGCTGCAGGTCAACGCCTCCCAGTACGACCCTGACGATGTGCGCCCCGAAGGCGTGACCACGGCGACCAAGACCTATCTGGCGCCCAAGGACATCCCGCAGACCATCGACACGCTGGAGGTCAACAAGTACAAGAGCTACGGCATCAACGACCTGGCCACCATGCTGGACGGCGTACCGGGCGTGAACACCAGCTACGACATGCGTGGCGAGGGCGTGTACATCCGCGGCTTCAAGGCCGACGAGAGCGACATCTACCGCGACGGCGTGCGCGAAAGCGGCCAGGTGCGCCGCAGCACGGCCAATGTGGAGCGCATCGAGGTCCTCAAGGGACCGGCCTCGGTGCTCTATGGCCGCAGCGCGGGCGGCGGCGTGGTCAACATGGTGAGCAAGCAGGCGCGCTTCGACGCCAAGAGCAGCATCACGCTGCGCGGCGGCTCCTGGGACAACGTGGGCGGCACCATCGACATCAACCGCGTGCTCAACGAGAACGTGGCCGTGCGCCTGACGGCCGACCGCGAGCAGGCCCACAGCTTCCGCGAAGGCATACGCAACCGCAACGAGATGGTCTCGCCCAGCATCCTGGTGGACACCCGCACGGGATGGCGCTGGACCGGCCAGTACACCTATGACAACGTCTGGCGCGTGCCCGATCGCGGCCCGGTCTATGACCAGTTGCCAGCCGGCGTTTCCATCCGCAAGGGCTTCGCGGCACCGGGCGACTACGTGGAAGATCGCCTGCGCGTGCTGCGCTCCGACCTGTCCTATGACTTCAACAACCGCTGGAGTCTGCGCTGGGTGGCCAGCAAGCGCGAGGCCAGCCAGGACTTCGACCACTATTTCGCCGGTACCTACCGCGCCGCGACCGGCAAGATCACGCCCAACTACGCCTGGCAGCAGACCCGCAACACCACGCTGTCCAACACGCTGGACCTGACGGGCAAGTTCAGCACGGGCAGCATCAAGCACGACCTGCTGGTGGGCCTGGAGGCCAGCGAGGAAGAGCGCGCGCCGCGCGTCGGCCAGCCCGGCAGCACCTTCTCCTACGATCCGTTCCAGCCCATCGTCTGGCCCAGCCGTCCGGTGCAGGGCAAGCCGACCCAGGACAACTATCACAAGGGCAAGGGCCAGGCGCTGTACATGCAGGACCTGGTCAGCCTGACCGAGCAGTGGAAGCTGCTGCTGGGCCTGCGCTACGACAGCTATGACTTCCAGAGCACCAACAAGATCGCCAACCTCACGCGCAAGACCGACGGCAACGGCTTCAGCCCGCGCGTGGGCGTGGTGTGGCAGCCGGTGCGCGAGCACAGCTTCTATGCGTCCTGGAACAAGAGCTACTCGCCCTATGGCGGCCGCGGCATCCTGACCGTGGAAACCGCCGTGGGCGCGGTGCCGGACGACGAGCCCCAGTACTCGCGCCAGTCCGAGGTCGGCGTCAAGAGCGACTGGCTGGGCGGCGCGCTGTCCACCCAGGTCTCCGTCTACCAGCTGGAGAAGTACAACATCCGCTACCGCCCCGATCCCGAGAATGATCCCTACACCTGGGCCATCCGGGGCAAGGACCGTTCGCGCGGCATTGAGTTCAGCGCGGCCGGCCGCGTTGCCGGTTCCTGGTATGTGCGCGGCGGCGTCGCCTTCATGCAGGCCAAGGTGGCTGAAGACGCGCAAAACCCCGCCAACGTGGGCCTGTACCTGCGTGACACGGCCAAGCGCAACGGCAACCTGTTCCTGCGCTATGCGCCCAAGGGACCCTGGTATGGCGAAGTCGGCGTGACCTACACGGGCAGCCGCTTCACCAACGCCGCCAACACGGCCATCCTGCCCGGCTACTCGCGCTGGGATGCGCTGGTGGGCTGGCGCCAGGACGCCTGGACCGTGACCGTGGCCCTGTCCAACCTGTTCGACAAGCAGTACTGGCGCTCCAGCTCCATGCCGGGCGCACCGCGCAGCGTGCTGGTCAGCGCCAACTACCAGTTCTGACGGAACCCCCAGGAGGCGCGCGGCGCCTTCTTCCGTTGCACGGCGCCTCTCGCGCACACGGGGGGCGCATCGCGCACAATACCGGCCGTGCAAACCTCAGCCCCTCTTGCCGGCGCGCAGCCGGCGCGCCCCATCGACATCGCCCTGCTGGTCAGCGTTTTCGTGATCGCGGCCTGCGGCCTGCTCTATGAGTTGGCTGCGGGCGCGCTGGCTTCCTATCTGCTGGGCGACTCGGTCCTGCAGTTCTCCACCATCATCGGCAGCTACCTGTTCGCCATGGGCATAGGCTCCTGGCTGTCGCGCTATTTCGAGGACCACCTGCCTGCGCACTTTCTGCGCATCGAGCTGATGGTGGCCCTGATCGGCGGTGCGTTGCCGGCCACGCTGTTCATTGCCAATGCCTACGCGCCCGGCGCGTTCCGGTTCCTGCTGTACGGCATGGTGCTGGTGGTGGGAACGCTGGTGGGGCTGGAGATTCCGCTGGTGATGCGCATCCTCAAGCGCAATGTGACGCTCAAGGACCTGGTGTCCCAGGTGCTGACCTTCGACTACCTGGGGGCGCTGGCCGTGTCGCTGGCATTTCCGCTGCTGCTGGTGCCCAAGCTGGGCCTGGTGCGCACGGGGCTGCTGTTCGGCTTCATGAACGCGGCGGTGGCGGTGTGGGCACTGCTGCTGTTTCGCCATGAACTGCGGCGCCCGCGCGCCCATGCCCTGGCCTGCGCGGCCGTGCTGGCCCTGCTGGGCACGGGCATCTGGGGCGCCGACCATCTGACGCGCCTGGCCGACGACCATTTCTACCAGGACCGCATCGTGCTCTCCAGCAGCTCGCCCTACCAGCGCATCGTGGTGACGCAGGGGCGCCAGGGCGCGCGGCTGTACCTCAACGGCAACCTGCAGTTCGCGCAAGGCGACGAGTACCGCTACCACGAGGCCCTGGTCCACCCCGTGATGGCCGCGCATGGCGCGCCCAAGCGCGTGGCCGTGCTGGGCGGCGGCGACGGCATGGCCGTGCGCGAGGTGCTCAAGTACCCCTCGGTGGAGTCGGTCACCCTGGTGGAACTGGACCCGGCCATAACCGACCTGTTCAAGGACAACGCCATGCTGCGCCGGCTCAACGGCGATGCGCTCAGCGATGCGCGCGTGCGCATCGTCAACACCGATGCCTTCCACTGGCTGCAGCAGGACCAGGACACCTTCGACGTCGTCATCGTCGATTTCCCCGACCCGACCAATTTCGCCATCGGCAAGCTGTTCACCAACAGCTTCTATGCCTTGCTGGACAAGCGCCTGGCCGCCAGCGGCTATGCCGTGGTGCAGACCACCTCGCCCCTGATCGCGCGCAAGAGCTACTGGACCGTGGTGCAGACCATCGAATCCATCGGCCTGCAGGCCACGCCCTACCACGCCCATGTGCCCAGCTTTGGCGAGTGGGGCTTCGTCATCGCCAGCCACCGGCCCTGGCGCGAGCCCGATGCGCTGCCTGCGGGCCTGCGCTTTCTGAGCGCGCAGACCATGGCGCTGATGTTCGACTTTCCGCTGGACATGGCGCGTGTGCCGGCCGAGGTCAACCGCCTGTCCAACCAGGTGCTGGTCAATACCTACGAACGCGAATGGGGCAGGGTGGAGCGTTGAGCCCCGACCGCCCGTCTTTGTGGAGCCGGCGCCAATGGCTGCAGGGCCTGGCCGGCGGTGCGGCCGCAGGCCTGGCCGGCTGCACGCCAACGCCGCCTCGTCTGGAAGACCTGCCTGGTGGCTTCAGCGGCGTGGCGCTGGAGCGCGGCCATGCCTTGCGCGCATTCTGGCAGCGATTGGGCCAGGGCCTGGCGCTGCCGGCGCCGGCCGTGGTGCACCGTGCCAACGTGGTGATCGCCGGTGGCGGCATGGCGGGCCTGGCGGCTGCGCGGGCGCTGGAGCTGTCGGGGGTGCAGGGTGTGGCACTGCTGGACACGCAGCCGGCCATGGGCGGAAACAGCCAGGGCGGCAGCATGTCCGGGCTGGCCTGTCCTTTGGGCGCCCACTATCTGCCCTTGCCTGGCGACGATGCATCCGAGGTCCAGGACTGGCTCGAGGCCCTGGGCCTGCGCCAGCGCCGCGCGGGCCGCTGGCAGTACGACGAGCGCCATCTGTGCCACAGCCCGCAGGAGCGCCTGTTCTGGCAGGGCGCCTGGCATGAGGGCCTGCTGCCCGTCGATGGCGTGGCGCCGCGCACGCTGGAGCAGTACGAACTCTTTGCGCGCAGCGTGGCCCAGGAGATGGACAGGGCGCCCTTTGCCATGCCGTCCATCCGTGTCTGGCAGCGCCAGGGCCGGCTGCCCGCCGCCCATGCCGCGCTGGACGGCCAGACCATGCAGGCCTGGCTGGTCCAGCAGGGCATCGATGATGCGCAACTGATCTGGTATCTGGAGTACTGCTGCCGCGACGACTTTGGCGCGGGCCTGGCGCGCGTGTCGGCCTGGGCGGGCCTGCACTATTTCGCCAGCCGCCACGGCTTCTCGGCCCCGCGCCGCCAGGATGAGCGCACGCCCGAAGACGCGGGTGATGCCGTGCTGACCTGGCCCCAGGGCAATGGCTGGCTGTCGCAGCAACTGGTGGCCGGGCTGGGCTCCACCGACCTGCAGACGGATTGCAGCGTGCTATCCATTGCCGAGAGTGCCGATGGCGTGGAGATCGACGTCTACCACCACGGCCGCCAGCAGCACGAGCGCTGGCTGGCCGCGCGCTGCGTGGTGGCCCTGCCCAGCTTCATCGCGACACGCGTGGTGCGCGATGCACCGGACTTCCTGCGCGCGGTGGCCGGCCGGCTGGACTGGGCGCCCTGGCTGGTGGCCAACATCCATCTGCAGCGGCCGCTGGCCGACCGGCCCGGCGCCGATCCGGCCTGGGACAACGTGCTCTTTGCCGATCCGAATGCGGGCGGCCTGGGCTATGTGGACGCGGGCCACCAGGGCCTGGACCGGCTCACGCCCCGGCCCACGGTGCTCAGCTACTACCAGGCGCTGGGCGACTGGCCTGACGGGCGCGCCCAACTGCTGGGCCAGCCCTTCGGCTTCTGGCGGGACCGCATCGTCGGCAGCCTGCTCGTCCCCCATCCCGACCTGCTGCACAAGGCCACGCGCATGGAGATCACGCGCTACGGCCACGCCATGGCCATACCCCGGCCCGGTGACCAGCAGCTGCTCAGCCAGGTGGCGCTGCAGTCGCTGCACCGGGGGCGCAGCGCGCTGTGCGCCGGCGAGCGCGTGGCCCTGCTGCCCACGCCGGGCACGCGCCGCCTGTGGTTCGCACATTCCGACTGGGCCGGCTACTCGGTATTGGAGGAGGCCTTCACGCGTGGCCACCATGCGGGCCTGTGGGCTGGCGCGCGGACCTGACACGGGCCGCGGCGCCGGTGTCGCGCGCTTCAGGCGCCAGATCGGTCAGACAGGCCCGGGCATCTGCACCATGCGGTACAGCGACTGGCTGCCGCGTGCGGCCAGCACGCCCAGCTGGGCCAGCGTGCGCGGGTCCAGCTCCAGCGTGATGGCGGCGCGCGCCAGTGCCGAGCGGATGCGGGGGCCGTCCTCGCCTTCATGGATGACGGGCGGATACAGGCTCGCGCCGTCGGCGCCGATCACGCTGGCCACCAGCGGCGGCTGCGGCGGCTCGCCACGGCGCAGCACCACGGCGATGTCACCGTTGTCCAGCCGCACATAGGTGCCCGGCGGGCACAGGCCCACGGCGCGCACCAGCGCGAAGCCCACCTCGTCGGAGTAGCGCTGCTGCTGGGTGAGCGCGCGCAGCGACTCGGCGGCGCTGCGGCCTTCGCGTGACTTGCGCGGGCTGATCAGGGCGGCGTAGCGGTCCACCGTGCCCAGGATGCGGACCAGCCGCTGCACGGGCGCCAGCGTGGACAGCGGCTGCTGCGGCACGGCCTCGTGGTGGTGGCCCACCAGCTCCAGCCACAGCGCATCGTTGACGAACAGCCGCGCCAGCAGGGCCTGGCTGTGCAGCGGGTGGCGCTGTACGGCCTGCTGCTGGGCGGGGGTCAGCGGCTCGCGCTGCAGCGCCAGTTCGTCCTGCAGCGCGTTCATGCCGATGTTCATGGTCAGTGCGCCATACACCAGGGTGCGGTGTTCGGACTCGTCCAGGCGCAGCTCGCGCGCCAGCACATGGCACAGGCAGGCGCAGACCAGGGCATGGGAGGCGCTGTAGCCCACGGTGGACGAGCAGGCGCGCTGGAACATCAGGTACAGCGCGGCATCGCTGTCGTGGGCGATCAGCTCCTGCAGCCACAGGTCGATCTGCTGCAGCTTGACCAGGAAGCCCTGCACCTGCAGCGGCGCGGACAGCAGCACGGACAGTGCGGCCTCCAGGTCGGACCACAGGCCCAGCAGGTCTTCGTAGGAATCGTCGGGGCGTCGGCTCATCGTTGGCGGGGTGCGGGAAGCGGGGCGCATGCAGGCCGCATCAGCGCCGCTCCAGCACCATCTCGCTGCCCTGGCGGGTCATCTGGACGTGGGCAAGAAAGCTGTTGCCCAGCAGCACATAGGGCATGGGAAGAGGGGCGACCACGGCGTCCACACCGAAGACCTCGACATCGCCCACGCGCACCGAATCCAGCCGCAGGCGCCAGCCCTGGGCATCGCCGTTGGCGGTGCGCATCATCACCGGCTGGCCCTTGAGAAAGGGCAGGCCCATGCGTTCGGCGTCGGACCGGCCGATGGCGACCGAGCTGGCGCCCGTGTCCACCATGTAGACCATGGTCTTGCCATTGATCTGGCCGCGTTCGATGAAGTGCCCCCGGTTGTCGGCCTTGAGCACCACGCGCCGGCCGAGCGCGGGATCGCCCGCCGCCGCGCCCCGGCCGCCCAGGCTGATGGGCGCCTCGCCCAGGCGCAATGTCTG
>NZ_JTKZ01000691.1:0-4460 GCF_000799035.1 Delftia sp. ZNC0008 | reverse complement strand
CCAGCCCCGAGCTGACCACCGCCCAGCTGGCCTATCTGCGTGCACACTCCGCCGCCACGCTGGCCGAGCGCGGCGTGGAGCGCGCGCGCCAGCTGATCGCCGCCGATGTCATCGGCTCGGCCGAGCTGCAGCGCCGCGAGTCCGAGCTGTCGATTGCGCGCGCCGAGCAGCGCGCTGCCGGCGACCAGTTGCGCCTGATCGGCATTCCCGACAGCGCCATCGCCCAGCTGCGCGACAAGGGCACGCTGCAGTCGCATGCGGCCGTGCTGTCCACAGGGGCCGGCGTGGTGATCGAGCGCAAGGTCAGCTCCGGCCAGGTGACCCAGCCCGGCGATCCGCTGTTCACCGTGGCCGACCTGAGCAGCGTCTGGGTGGTGGGCGCGATCCCCGAGCAGATGGCCAGCGGCGTGCGTGCCGGCCAGGCCGTGGAGATCGCCGTGCCCGCCCTGGGCGAGCGGGTGCTGTCGGGCCAGATCGTGCATGTGGGCGACACCGTCACGCCCGAGACCCGCACCGTCACCATCCGCACCCAGGTGGACAACCCCGAGCGCGACCTCAAGCCCCAGATGCTGGCCACCATGCGCATCCAGGGCGAGGTGCGCCAGCTGCTGGCCGTGCCGGCCGAGGCCGTGGTGCGCGAGAACGACCGCGACCATGTCTTCGTCAAGAAGGGCGAGAACCACTACCGCCTCACGCCCGTCGAGCTGGGCACCGCCAGCGGCGGCATGCGCCCCGTGAACAAGGGCGTGGCCGATGGCACGGTCATCGTCACCACGGGTGCCTTCCACCTGAACAACGAGCGCAAGCGCGCAGAGCTGGAGTAAGCCCATGATCGCTTCCATGATCCGGGCCGCACTGAGCCAGCGGCTCATCGTGATCGTGCTCTCGCTGGTGCTGTGCGGCTTCGGCCTGCGCGCCGCCATGAATCTGTCGGTGGATGCCTTTCCTGACGTGACCAACGTCCAGGTCCAGGTGGCCACCGAGGCGCCAGGCCGTTCGCCCGAGGAAATCGAGCGCTTCGTGACCGTGCCGCTGGAAATCGCCATGACCGGCATGCCGGGCCTGGTGGAGATGCGCTCGCTCAACAAGAGCGGCCTGTCCATCATCACCCTGGTCTTCACCGATGCCACCGACGTGTACTTTGCACGCCAGCTCGTCACCGAGCGGCTGATGGAGGTCACGCCGCGCATGCCCGCAGGCATCATCCCCGTGCTGGGGCCGGTGTCCACGGGCCTGGGCGAGGTCTACCAGTACACGCTGGACCATCCCGACGACGGCAAGCGGGCCCTCACGCCCGAGGAGCTGACCGAGCGCCGCACCATCCAGGACTGGGTGGCGCGCCCGCTGCTGCGCTCCATTCCCGGCGTGGCCGAAATCAACTCGCAGGGCGGCTACGTCAAGCAGTACCAGGTGGAGGTCGATCCCGGCCGGCTGCGCCACTACGGCCTGTCCGTGCGCCATGTGGTCCAGGCCATCGCCGACAACAACGCCAATGCCAGCGGCGGCATCCTGCCCCAGGTCACCGAGCAGTACCTGATCCGCGCCGTGGGCCTGGTCCAGTCGCTGGATGACATCGGCAACATCGTTCTCAAGCAGGAAGGCGGCGTGCCGGTCTTCGTGCGCGATGTGGCCGAGGTCCAGCTGGGCCAGGAAGTGCGCCAGGGCGCCATCATCAAGGGCGGCTATACCGAAGGCGTCTCCGGCATCGTGCTGATGATGCGTGGCGGCAATGCCAAGGAGGTGGTCACCCGCGTGAAGGAGCGCGTGCAGGAGATCAACTCCAAGGGCATGCTCCCCGGCGGCCTGCAGATCGTTCCCTACTACGACCGTACCGACCTGGTCGACTCGGCGCTGTGGACCGTGGGCAAGGTGCTGATCGAGGGCATCCTGCTCGTGGTCGTGGTGCTCTTCATCTTCCTGGGTGACGTGCGCTCCAGCCTGATCGTGGTGGCCACGCTGATCATCACGCCGCTGACCACCTTCATCATGATGAACCGCTGGGGCATCTCGGCCAACCTCATGTCGCTGGGGGGGCTGGCGATCGCCATCGGCCTCATGGTCGATGCCACCGTGGTGGTGGTGGAGAACGTGTTCCACAAGCTCGGCCAGGCCGGCGACAGCATGGGCGCACGCGTGCGCACCGTGCTGTCGGCCACCACCGAGGTGGCCACGCCCACCATCTTCGGCATCGCCATCATCATCCTGGTGTTCCTGCCGCTGATGACGCTGCAAGGCATCGAAGGCAAGATGTTCGGCCCGCTGGCGCTGACCATCGCGATCTCGCTGGCGGTCTCGCTGGCCGTGTCGCTGTTCCTGTCGCCCGTGCTGTGCTCGTACTTCCTCAAGGGCGGCGCGGACCATGACACGCGCCTGATCGCCTTCCTCAAGCGCCACTACCTGCGCCTGCTGGACCTGGCCACCGCGCGCAACCGCGCCACGCTGGCCGTGGCCGTGGCGCTGCTGCTGGGCTCGCTGGGGCTGTTCCCGCTGCTGGGCAAGTCCTTCATGCCCACGATGAAGGAGGGGGCGCTGACGCCGCAGATCAACCGCGTGCCCAGCATCTCGCTGGACGAATCCATCCGCATGGAAATGGCGGCGATGAAGGCCGTGGCCGAAGTGCCCGGCGTGCTCAGCGTGGTCTCCAAGCTGGGACGTGGCGAATCGCCGGCCGATCCCGCAGGCCCCAACGAGTCCGACCCCATCGTGCTGCTGGACCCCAAGTCCGAGCGCACGCAGGACGAGATCGACGAGGACATCCGCCAGCGCCTGTCCTCGATCCCGGGCGTGCAGATCGTGCTGTCCCAGCCGATCTCCGAGCGCGTGGACGAAATGGTCACGGGCGTGCGCTCGCAACTGGCCATCAAGGTCTTCGGCGACGAGCTGAGCGAGCTGCGCGACGTGTCCGAGCAGGTCGCACGCATCCTCAAGAGCGTGCCGGGCAGCACGGACATCCGCGTCGAGCGCCTGTCAGGCCAGCAGGCTCTGACCGTGGATATCGACCGCAAGGCGATCGCCCGCCACGGCCTGAACGTCACCGACGTGCAGGGCGTGATCGAGTCGGCCATCGGCGGCAAGGACGTCACCACGGTCTACGAGGGAGAACGCCGCTACAACGTGGTGGTTCGCTTCCCCGAGCCGTTCCGCGGCTCGCCCGCCGCCATCGGCGCCACCTTGCTGACCACGGCCACGGGCGCCCAGGTGCCGCTGAGCAGCGTGGCCCGCATCGAGCTGGTGGACGGCCCCGCGCAGATCAGCCGCGAAGGCGGCAAGCGCCGCGTGGTGGTGGGAGCCAACGTGGAAGGGCGCGACCTGGGCGGCTTCGTGACCGAAGTGCAGCAGCGCATCGACAGTGAAGTGCAGTTGCCCGATGGCTACTACTTCAAGTACGGTGGCCAGTTCGAGAACATGGAGCGCGCCATGGGCACGCTGCAGGTCATCGTGCCGCTGACCATCGTGGCCATCTTCTTCCTGCTGTTCCTGCTGTTCAACTCGGTCAAGCTGGCCGGGTTGATCATCCTGGTGCTGCCCTTCGCCTCCATCGGCGGCCTGCTGGGCCTGTTCGTCACGGGCGAATACGTGAGCGTGCCGGCCTCGGTGGGCTTCATCGCGCTGTGGGGCATTGCGGTGCTCAACGGCGTGGTGCTGGTCACCTGCATCCGCAAGCTGCGCGAAGACGGCATGGACGTGGCCGATGCCGTGCGCGAAGGCTGCGTGCAGCGCTTCCGCCCCGTGATGATGACGGCCACCGTGGCCCTGCTGGGCCTGGTGCCCTTCCTGTTCGCCACCGGCCCCGGCTCGGAGGTGCAACGCCCGCTGGCCATCGTCGTGATCGGCGGACTGATCTCGTCCACCCTGCTCACGCTGGTGGTGTTGCCGACCCTGTACCGCTGGTTTGACGAAAAACCGCTGGAAGCCTGATGAAGGAGACACTGCAATGACCATGAAGGAAATCCGGGCCATCGTGCGCCCCAGTCGCCTGGAGCGCCTGCGCGACGCGCTGCGCGCCATTCCCAACTTCCCCGGCGTGACGCTGTTCCGTGCCGAGGGCTTCACGGCCCCGGCGGCCATCGACAAGCGCAGCGTGAAGGAGGAGTTGACCGACTTTTCCGACAAGATCATGGTCTGCGTGCTGGCCGAGGCATCCATGGTCGAGCCCATCCGCGCGGCCATCACCTCGGCCTGTCACTCGGGCCAGGTCGGCGACGGCCTGGTCTGGGTGGTGGACATCGCCGAGATCCACCGCATACGCGACGGGCAAAGCCTGGCCTGACCCGGGCTGCAGCAGGGCGCCGGAATGCAGGGCGACATAAAAAAGTCATGCATTCCGGAATTGCCCCAAAAACGCTGTGCTACAATTTTTGAATCGCAGCAACGAAGCAGTGCAACGTTGCAGCAAGGGGGTATAGCTCAGCTGGGAGAGCGCTTGCATGGCATGCAAGAGGTCATCGGTTCGATCCCGT
>NZ_JTKZ01000538.1:0-3275 GCF_000799035.1 Delftia sp. ZNC0008 | reverse complement strand
CGCGTGCGGATGCCGAAGCGGCCCTGCCTCCAGTCGCCCCGGCGCACGAAGCGGTCGGATTCGCTCAGGCCCCGCGCGGCGTCCAGCAGCAGGGCGAAGGCCATGTCGGCCACGCAGTCGTCGAGCACGCCGGGCGTGTAGCCCACGCGGACGCCCTGGCGCAGCAGGGACTCGCGGTCCAGCGCGTCGAAGCCCACGCCGAAGCTGCTCACGAAGCGCAGCTGGGGCAGGGCCTGCACCACGCTCGCGGGCACGCCCATGGCGGCCGAGGTGACCAGGTATTCGAACTGCGCGCCGTGCTCGGCGAGAAAGCGCTCGCGGTCGGGCTGCTCGGACAGCAGCGTCACCTCATAGGGCTGGGCCAGCTCGGCATCGAGCTGGGGCAGCGGCATCTTGCCGAACTGGAGAACGCGTGGACGGGAGGTCGCCATGCCTTGGAATCCTTGGAACTTGCAGGGGCTGCAAGCCCCGGTGAAAAGGGCCTGCGGTGCGCAGGCCAGCGGGCAAAGGCCAGCGGGCAAAGGCCCCGGGGCCGGCCCGTTGTTTCCAGCTCAATCTGCCGTGATCTTTCTTGTCTGGATGAGCTGCCTCCAGCGCTCCGATTCCTGGGCCTGGTAGCGCGTGAATTCCTCGGGCGTGTTGCCCACGATCTCCAGGCCCTGCTCCACGAAGCGCTTGCGGATGTCGGGCTGCTGCACGGAGGCGATGGCGGCCTTGGCCAGCTTGGCCTTCACATCGGCGGGCAGGCCCTTGGGTGCGGCCAGGCCTTGCCAGGAATAGACCTCGGCGCCTTTGACGCCGGCCTCGGCCAGCGTGGGCACATCGGGCAGCACGGGCGAGCGCTGGCTGCCGGTCACGGCGATCGCATGCAGCTTGCCGCTGCGCAGATGGGGCAGCACGGCGTTGACGTTCTGGAACGAAAAGTCCACTTGGCCACCGATCAGGTCGGTGATGGCCGGGGCGCCGCCCTTGTAGGGAACGTGCATGCCTTCGGTGCCGCTTTGCTGCCAGAACAGCTCGGCCGACAGATGGTCCGAGGAGCCGTTGCCCGAACTCGCGAAACTGATCTTGCCGGGGTTGGCCTTGAGCGCGGCGATGACCTCGGCCACGGTGCGGGCCTTCTGCGCGGGGCTGGCCACGAGCACGTTGGGCGCCTGCACGGGGATGGTGATGTAGTCGAAGTCCTTGCCTGCGTCATAGGGCACGTTCTTGACCAGGTGCGGCGTGACCACGAAGGGGCCCAGCGAGGCCACCAGCAGGGTGTAGCCATCGGCCGCTGCGCGCTTGACGGCGCCCGCGCCGATGGTGCCCGTGGCGCCGGGGCGGTTTTCCACCACGAAGGGCTTGCCCAGCTGCTCGCCCATGCTCAGGGCCATGGCGCGGGCCACGGTGTCGGTGGAGCCGCCAGCCGGGAAGGGCACGATGATGTTGACGGCCTTGTCCGGGAAGCTGCCGGCCGCCTGCGCCGTGAGGGCCAGTGCGGCACCCAGCGCGATCAGAATCTTCTTCATGTTCTTGTCTCCTGGGGGGCGCAAGGGCCGGACTGGCCCCTGCGCCCGGTCTTGTGGCTTATTGGGGGCCGAGCTTGTCGATCAGGGCCTTGAGCTCTTCCAGCTCGGAGGGCTTGAGGTCCGTCAGCGGGGCGCGCACGGGGCCGGCGTCGTGGCCCACCAGCTTGGCGCCGGCCTTGATGATGCTCACGCCGTAGCCTTCGACGCGGTTGCGGATCTTCAGGTAGGGCATGAAGAATTCCTTGAGCAGCTTGTGCTGCGTGGCCATGTCGTCGGTGCGCACGGCTTCGTAGAACGCCATCGCCGTCCTGGGGATGAAGTTGAAGACGGCCGAGGAGTACACCGGCGTGCCCAGGGCCTTGTAGGCGGCCGCATAGACCTCGGCCGTGGGCAGGCCGCCCAGGTAGGCGAAGCGGTCGCCCATCGTCATGAAGATGGAGGACATGGTCTCGATGTTGCCCATGCCGTCCTTGAAGCCCACCAGGTTGGGGCAGCGCTCGGCCAGGATGGCCAGCGATTCGGGCGTGAAGCGGGTGCGGTCGCGGTTGTAGACGATGACGCCGAACTTCACGCTCTTGCAGACCTGCTCCACATGGGCGATCAGGCCTTCCTGGCCGGCTTCGGTCAGGTAGTGGGGCAGCAGCAGGACGCCGTGGGCGCCCAGGCGCTCGGCCTCCTGGGCGTGTGCGATGGCCGTGCGCGTGGGGCCGCCGGCGCCCGCGATGATGGGCACCTTGCCGCGGCAGGTGTCCACGGCGGTCTTGATGATCTGGCCGTATTCCTCGCCGTACAGCGAGAAGTACTCGCCCGTGCCGCCAGCCGCGAACAGCGCGCTGGCGCCGTAGGGGGCCAGCCATTCGAGGCGGGCCGCATAGCCCTTGGCATTGAAGTTGCCGTTGCTGTCGAAGTCCGTCACGGGGAAGGACAGCAGGCCGGAACTCATCACTTCTTTGAGGTCTTGGGGGGTCATGGTGCTCTCGGGAACAAGGGTGGGGAAGAAAGAAAAAGGGGTGGAATCAGTCGAGCTTCAAACCGGCTGTCTGAACCACTTTTTGCCAGCGCTGGCGTTCGGTGGCCAGGAAGCGCGCGGTCTCGGCGGGGTTCATGGTCACGACCTCGGCGCCCTGGCCCGTGAGGCGGGCGCGCACCTCGGGCGAGCGGATGGCGGTGATCAGGGCCTCATGCAGGCGCTGGACCACGGCCTCGGGCGTCTTGGCGGGAACGACCACGCCTTGCCAGGTGCCGGTCTCGAAGCCGGGCACGCCCTGCTCGGCGATGGTGGGCACGTTGGCGGCCAGCGGCATGCGCGTGCCCTTGGACAGGCCCAGCAGCTTGAGCTTGCCGCTTTGCACATGGGGGTAGGTGGCCAGCATGCCGTTCATCAGCACCTGGGTCTGGCCTGCCACCGTGTCCTGGATGGACTGCACGCCGCCCTTGTAGGGCACGTATTCCCAGCGGGCGCCCGTGGCGCGCGCCAGTTCCACGCCAGCCAGGTGCGGGGCGCTGCCCGTGGCGGTGACGGCGAAGCTCAGGTCTTCCTTCTTGGACAGGGCCACCAGCTCCTGCAGGTTGTTGGCCGGCACCGAGGGGTGGACCACCAGCAGGTGGGGCGAGTAGGCCAGCATGGCCGTGCCGCGCAGGTCCCGGGACAGGTCGAAGGACAGCTTGGTGTAGAGCGAGGGCGAGATGGCCAGCGCACCCAGGTCGCACAGCATCAGCGTGTGGCCGTCGGGCTGGGCCTTGGCCACCATGTCGGCGCCCAGG
>NZ_JTKZ01000558.1:0-728 GCF_000799035.1 Delftia sp. ZNC0008 | reverse complement strand
CCGCGTGTTGGCGCACGCTGCGGTGCGCTCCTGTCTCTGTTGACAGCCATCGCCGGCAAATCAGCTCAAATTTTTTTCAAAAGAGAGGCGAAGGCCTTCATGCCTTGTGCGGCGCCGCAGGCCGCACCATCACCCAGTAGCGCGAGAAGGAGTGGATTTCCACGGGCAGCGAGGAAGTCAGCGCGGCCAGCACGCGGTCGGTGTCGGCCAGCGGATAGGCGCCGGAGACGTGCAGGCCGGCCACGGCCGGGTCGCAGCCCAGGCGCCCGCGCCGGTAGCGGCCCAGCTCGGCCAGGAAATCCTCCAGCCGCATGCGCGAGGCCACCAGCATGCCTTCGGCCCAGGCGCTGGCCGCCGTGTCCAGCGCGCCGGAGTGCACGGCCTGCTGGGCCGTGAACGTGCCCTGCTCTCCCGCAGCTATGCGCTGCGCGGCATGCGGGGCATGCGCGGGCCGCAGTTGCACGGCGCCTTGCAGCACGCCCACTTCGATGCCGGGCTCGCGCTCGCGCACCGTGAAGCGCGTGCCCAGAGCCTGGACGGCGCCCATGGCGGTCTGCACGATGAAGGGCCGGTGCAGGCTGTCCGGCGCGGTCTGCACGAGGATTTCGCCACGCACCAGCTCCAGCACGCGCTCGGCCGCGCCGTAGCGCAGATTGAGGGCGCTGCCGGTGTTGAGCACCACGCTGCCGCCATCGGGCAGGGGCAGCGTGCGCTGCTCGCCCACGGCA
>NZ_JTKZ01000267.1:0-3366 GCF_000799035.1 Delftia sp. ZNC0008 | reverse complement strand
TTCAGCCATTCAGCCATTCAGCCATTCAGCCATTCAGCCATTCAGCCATTCAGCCATTCAGCCATTATATACCATTTTGCAAGGCTGTATTGTGCATTGCAATAATAATTGCATTTATTTCTCCAAATAATTCATTCGCAGAGAAAATATTTGTGACGCCTGGATCTTTGGCCGGTTATACCTATTACCCGCCAGAAAAGAAAAATGGAGGCGGTGGCGGCGGAGGTGGTGATGATTCAACGACCTTGCAGAGATGTTTATTCACGGTGAGCGAGGCTGATAAAACCGTGACCGTAAATCCCGAAAAACTCTACGATTATGAGAAGCCAATTCAGATGCAGTACACGATTGTTGGTGGAGACGGTGGCGGAGGGTTTGCAGGTGGTGGTGGCGGTTCGTCTGCGATACTTTTGAATGGTGCAGCTGCTGTGGTCGCTCCTGGTGGAAATGGTGGAGAGAGGGCGAAGGAGTTGAGAGGACGAATCGCTATCAATGCCAAGGACCGGATTCGATTTGTTATTGGCGGCGGTGGAGGAGGGGGTATTTCCTACTCTGACAGCTTTGGCACCAACGTGCTCGTGGGAGGAGGTGGTGGTGCTGGATGGCAAGGTGGTGGGGCAGGCGCATCACACGTGAGCGAGAGCATCTCCTACACAGACAACAAGCAGGCGGCTGGTAAAGGCGGTGGAAGCGTGCCAGGGCAGGGTGGCTATGTGCAGGGGGGCTTGTCGGGGACATCAGGTATTGGTTCACAGGCAGGGGTTGCGACCTATCCGGATGGTGCAAGCAATAGCTATGGAACGGATAACAATAGAGAGTATAAAAATCTTGGGCAAATAAGTGGCGGTGTAAATACTTTTAGACTTCAAGAGCCCCAGATTTCAAGAATTCCTGCGACGGCCTTGCGCCAGGGGTCCATGTCCAGGCCATTTTTCAAAACATATACTCCGAATTACTATGTCGATTTGCCTACAGCGGTAGTCAACGGGGTATTCAGAAAATTACCTAATGTTGAGCAGTTTGTTGTGATTTACGGCGGTGGTGGTGGGCAGTCGGGCCGGTCTGGTTTTCCTGGCTCGTTCATCATTGGCGGGTGTGACCGATGCTTCGGTTATGGCTATGGAATATCATACACATTCAGGGGGAAAACCAATGAATATTTTGACAACACTGGGATAAGTGGTCCAACTATCGAGAGTTTGCAGCCTCCAACGTTAGATCTAAATTTAACGAGGCCATTTGTTAATGACGATCAGCCTGCGAATCCTGGACAGGTCGCAATTAGTTATCAAGCGCCGGTGTGTGGCTTGCTTGAGTGAAAAGCACTATCTATTAAACAAATTATGAGATTCAACGCACATTCTAAAAACCAAGAAGCGAAGGTAGATCTGGATGCTGACCAGCGCCTCGGGCTGTGGAGATCGAGGCCTTGGCAGCACCGGGCGCTGTATCGTTGGAACGTCTTCTTGGCCTATGCGGGCGGGCTGGTCACGGCCAGACATGTCTGGGATGCCTTGCGCCATCCTCACGAGGTGATCATGTTGCCGTTGCGTCCGCCGAAGCGCGGGATGATTTTTGTGTGTCCTGCGGCTGTGCGTGAGTACACGGAGATGTGTGCTGCAAGCAGCACGGACGCGAGTGCTAAAAGCGTAGCGCTGGAACGGCCTGAGAAGCCACTCAGCGGGAGGGAAAAAGTTCAAACGGTTGACAGTTTGGAGCGCAGCACATAGAGTCCGAACCGTGCGTCAACGAGGAATCTTCTGAACATAAATGTCCGCTCAGTTAGTGATCGCTACGACTGTGAGCCCCATCAAAGCTCACTTTTTTTAGAGATCATCTAATAGATACGATGTATATTATGTTAAATCACAGTTGCGATTAGCATTGTCCAAACCCAGGTAAGGCACTCTTCCTGCACCAGGCCTGCCTGTCTTCCGCCTCTTTTTTCAGCTGTTCAACCCTCTTCCCAGGCTCTCCAGTTCCTGCCTCAACAACAACTCCGTCTCCTGCGGTTCGAATTGGCGTTGCAGCAGCGGGATGGTGAAGACGTAGCGTGCGTCGTGCACGCCGTGGGTTTCATCGCGGCGCAGGACGTAGGCCAGTTGCAGGCGGGCCAGGGATCGGCGCAAGGCCTGGGCCTGGCCGGTGGCGCCGTGGGCCTGGACCAGGGCGTCGAGCGCGGTCAGGCTGGTGTGACCTTGCTGGGCCGTGTGATAGACGGCGATGCGGTCCAGGCGGCAGGCCTGTTCGTCGGTGCTCAGGCGGCCCCAGCCGACCAGGGCATCCTGTACGGGCTGGGATTCCAGCGCCTGGCGCAGGTGGCGCTCTTCGATCACGCGTTCGTCGGGCCCCAGGGCTTGCAGGCATTCCTGGCAGAGGATGGCGACCAGATTGGCCCGCTTGCCGCTGGCCTCGATCAGGCGTTCGGCCAGGGCGTCGTTGGCGTAGCCCACGCGCAGCCTGCGCAGCGGCTCGGTGGCCAGTGCCTGGCAGGCGGATGGCTCCAGGCCGCCGATGGCCAGGATGTCGCCGAAGTTGCGCAGCGGCGACTGGTAGTCGAGCAACGCTGCCGCATAGAGATCCCAGAATCCAGCCAGCATGAACCAGCAACGGCCCTCCTCGCTGAGCGCGCGCAAGGCGCTGAGCTGGGGATAGCCGTTGCGGGCCTCATCGCGGAAGAACAGGTCGGCCTCGTCGATCAGCAGGTACAGCCGCCTGCCCTGCGATTGCGACTGCAGGTGTTCGATGATGGCCTCCAGCGGTGTCTCCACGGGCAGGCCGAACTGGGTGGCCAGGCGCGGCGTAAGGCGGTGGTCGCGCAGCGAGAGGTAGTGGCAGGCAATGGACGGATGCTCCTGCAGGCGCCGTTGCACGGCCTTGAGCAGGCTGCTTTTGCCGAGCTGGCGCCCTCCCACGACCAGGTAGTTGGCCGGTTCGCGGTTGAGTACGCGCGCCAGCAGGCGCTCGCGGCCGAAGAAAACGTCCTCGCGCGTCACGCCGCCGCGCGTCTGGTAGGGCGAGATGCGCGTGACCTGCAGCTGCGCGGCCAGCAGCCGCAGCAGCACCTGCGCGGGCTCGCCGCCCATCAGCCATTCGGTCTGACCGGGGCTGTCCAGCACTGCGTGCAGATTGGCGCGGTCCTGGGCATGGCGCTGCAGCAGCGGCATGGGCGACTGCGGATGGTGCGGGCTCACGATGAGCACCACATCGCCGCCGGTTTGCAGCAGGCGCAGCTGGCGCACAAGTTCGCCCTCTTCCAGTTCTTCCAGTTGCTCTGGCAGCGCATAGACCAGGCAGCGGCCCAGGGCGATGGGCAGGTCCGGCGGCAGCGTCCATTCGAACATGCCACCGGACACGGGCACGCGG
>NZ_JTKZ01000911.1:0-1428 GCF_000799035.1 Delftia sp. ZNC0008 | reverse complement strand
CCGCGTCCTGCGGCCACGGATCGTGGTCGCTCAAACTCAAAAAAGCATTAAAAATATGCTTTTTATATTGAATTTAATATATGAAATTCAGGGCCCTGGCGGCTTGATGTGAGTCAAGCAATGGGCTTGCAAAGCGCCACCGACTGCCTGCCATGGACAGGCGCCCAAGGCAGTCCATAGCGTGTGGCGCAGGGATTAAGACGGGGTTAACAGGGTGACTGCATTCCTCGGGAATGCGGGGCGCGTATCGGAAATCACCCTCTTGTTTCCGTGCGCGGCCCCGGTCTAGGCTGCTTGTGTCGCCACTGCCAAGGAGTTCTCCATGAACCATGCCCTGAACAGCCTTGCTTCGGAACTGGACCTTGCCGCCGAAGCCGGCGAGCACCTGAGGCTGCAATTCACACAGGCCTGCGTGGACCGCATCGCGCACCTGCTGGAAGACCCGGACGTCATCCGCTGCGCACAAGGCCTTCGCCGCTACCTGGACGGCCAGATCGACAGGCAGGAGCTGGACCGCCTGGCTCGCGAGGCCGCCAGCCTGGCCAACCACCACCAGGGATCACGCTCCCTCGACGGCTGCGGCCATGCCGCCGTGTCCGCCACCTATGCCACGGCCCATGGGCTGGCGGGCCGGGCGCTGCAGGCGGCCGACTATGCGGCCTACGCCATGGTCTATGGCGAGGGCGGCCACGGCGCCGTCACGGACCGCGAATCGTTCGAGCCTGAATACCAATGGCAGGCGCGCTGCCTGGCCTCGCTGGCCCAGGCCGCTCAGCAGCGCACGTAGCACCAGCCCGACTGCTGCAGCAGGGCCAGTGACTCGATGCCGCCCTGCGGCAGCACGCGCATGCCGGCAGGCGCCTCGCGGCCCAGCTTCCTGAGCGTGTTCGGGCAGACCAGCGCATGGGCCAGGGCGGCCGCATCCAGATGCTGCGGCGTGCCCGGCGCGGCGTCCAGCAGTGCCTCGACGGCCGGGCCGTTGATGACGATGCGGACCTCGGCACCGGGCCGGTCCTGGCGCAGGTTGGCCAGATTGCTGCGTGCACGGGCCAGGGCGCCGGGTGTGGGCGCATGCAGCACGATGCGCAGCGGCGGCGCATCCGGCCGGACGGGGAACAGGTCGCTCCAGTCGCTGGAGGCGGTGGAAGCGGTGGAAGCGGCGGGAGAACGGCTTGTGCTCATGGTCGTCCTCGTCATTTCCTGCCACGCGGCCCCATGACCTCTTCCAGCAGGCCCGGCGGCAGGCCGGTGCGTACCTGCACCAGCCCCTTGTCATCCTTCCAGACCAGGGCCGGCGTGGCACGCAGCCCCCAGGTGGACATCAGCGAGGCATGGCTGGCCAGCACCTGCCGCGTGGCCTGCGGCACCGGGGCCAGCGGAGTGGCGCCCGCGCCCTCTGCGCTGGCGCGGCCGGCCTTGGCATAGGCG
>NZ_JTKZ01000082.1:0-12330 GCF_000799035.1 Delftia sp. ZNC0008 | reverse complement strand
CTTGCGCGGCCACGTCCGCAGCCAGTGGGATGCCAACGTGAGCCGCACGACGCGGGCCGAGCTGGGCACGGCTTGGCGGATGGCTGTGCCCCTCGCGCAGGCACTGGAGACCACTTGGCAGGAGACCGCACAACTGCGCGTAGCGTGCGCGAGTGCGTGGCAGCCTGGCGACGGTCTGCGCGCGGGCGAGGTGGCGGCCTGGCATGAATCACTGCGCATGCGTGCCACAGTGGCGAGTGACTGGCAGGAGGGCGAGGGCCGGCGCGCAGCCTTTTACACAGCCTGGCATGAGGCCCTGCGCGTGCGTGCTGGCAGCGTCAGTGCTTGGCAGCAAGGTGAGGGGCTGCGGGGCGGCCTGGTCGCGGAGTACCAGGAAGCGCTGCGCCTGCGCGCGGCTGTGGTGGGCACCTGGCAAGAGGCCGTTCCTCGCTCCGAGTGGTTGCGCACGGGCTTCGGCGACGCGGATCGCTGGCGCATCGTTCTGGACACCCACTGGCAAGAGGCCATCCGGCCCGCGCCCGGCGAGAGCCCGGTTGTCGTGCCCCCGGGCACGACGCCGTGCTACGTCCCGAGCTCGCCCGTGCGCCTGCTGTTCCGGGCGCCGGCTGTCAGCGGCCGCCCGACGCGCCTGGTCTTCATCTGCGAAGACCGCAACACCCCAACGCCCGGCATCGTCGTGCCTGCGAGGAGGACCTACATCGTGATCAATTCCGTCGAGATCCGGCGCGCGGACGCCCTGGCAGGCGACCCGCTGCCCAGCGAGAGCTTCCAGATGTCGCTCAACCGGCAGTCGTGGACCTGGACGTTTTCCGCCAGCTTCCACGCCGCTGCGCGCGATGCGCTCATGCCCGGCCCAGGCGGACAGCCCGTCGAACTGGAGGTTCGCGTCAACGGTCAGCCATTTCGCATGCAGGGCGAGCGCATCGGCCGCAGCAAGCGGTTTCCCGAGCACATGGTCACTGTCTCGGGCCGGGGCAAAGCTGCGCTGCTGGATGCGCCGCACGCGCCCGTGCAGACGTTCACGCACACGCTGGACCGCACGGCGCAGCAGCTCATGAGCGAGGTTCTTACTGTCAATGGCGTGGGCTTCGGCTGGGCCGTGGATTTCCAACTCACGGACTGGCTGGTGCCGGGCGGCGTGTGGATGCACCAGGGCACCTATATCAGCGCACTTACAGACATCGCTGGCAGCGTGGGCGGCTACCTGCAGCCGCACGACACGGACCCCGTCTTGCATGCGCTGCCGGCGTGGCCGCTGCCATGGTGGCGGTGGAACGAGCTGGCGCCTGACATCGATCTGCCGGAGGGCATTGCCGAGGTGGACGAGACCGAGGTGATCGACGTGCCTGAATACAACCGCATTTTTGTGGCCGGCGAAGCGGGCGGCGTCATGGGCGACCTGACGCGCACCGGCACGGCCGGCGACGTGCTCAAGCAGCCAATGGCCGTGCATCCTTTGATTACGACCATCGGCGCGGCAAAAGCCCGTGCTATCGCAGAACTGGCCGAGTCGGGCAGACAGCTCAAGCACAAGATGACGCTGCCCGTGCTGGCAGAAACGGGTGTGATCAAGCCAGGCCGCGTGCTGCGCTATTACGACGACGCAGGCACCCGGCGCCTGGGCATCGTGCGCGGCACGTCGATCTCGCAGCAGTTTCCGGTTTTGACGCAGGCGCTGGAGATCGACAGCCATGTCTAACCTCTACCTGCAGCTTCGTGAAATCCTTGCGCCTGGCCGAGTGCAGATCGGCAAGGTGGCGGCCGTCGCCGATGGCGCGGTCACTGTGGAACTGCCCGGCGCGGGCCTGGTGCGTGCGAAGGGCCAGGCCGCCGAGGGGGCCACTGTTTTTGTTTTGGAAGGAGTGATACAGGGACCAGCGCCCGACCTACCTGTTTACATAGACGTGATCTGAAAAAAGACGGGCGACCCGGCCGGGTGCGGTAACACCAGGTCGAGCCCCGAACATGCAGAACGTGCCTGCAAGCCCGGCAAGGCACGCCACCCTCGCGAGAGCGGCGCCAGCATACCGGATTTTCCGTATAGGAAAGGTGCTTGCAATGGAAGAAATACGCTGCGGCTCCTGCCGCCGTAAGCTCGCGGAGGGTGAGTACACCCGCCTGAGCATCAAATGCCCCCGCTGTGGGGCATTCAATCAGCTGAGCGCCTCGAGCGCCCCATCAGAGCTCCTCAGAGGGCCTACAGCTGAGATAAATGACAAACCCCATAGTCCCATGGATCGGCGGCAAGCGCCGCCTCGTCGACCTGCTCCTGAAGCGGTTTCCCCACCATAGCTGCTACGTCGAGCTTTTCGCGGGCGGCGCGGCGGTCTTCTTTGCCCGCCACCCCGCCGACGTTGAAGTCCTCAACGATGTCAACGGCGATCTGGTCAACCTGTACCGAGTCGTCACGCACCATCTTGAGAAATTCGTCAGGCAGTTCAAATGGGCGCTGACGAGCCGGCAGGTTTTCAAGTGGCTGCAGGAGACCAGGCCGGAGACGCTCACAGATGTGCAGCGCGCGGCTCGGTTCTTCTATCTACAGCAACTCTCATTCGGGGGGAAAGTGAGCGGCCAGACGTTCGGCACGGCAACCACGGCTCCGGCGATCAACCTGCTGCGCATCGAAGAAACGCTGTCAGCGGCGCATTTGCGCCTTGCGGGCGGCACATACGTCGAGCAGCTCGATTGGGCGGCGTGCATTGACCGCTACGACCGGCCGCACACACTCTTCTACGCTGATCCGCCCTACTGGGAGACTGAGGGGTACGGCGTGCCGTTTCCTTGGGAACAGTACGAGCTGATGGCGGCCAAGCTCAAAACGATCAAGGGCAAAGCAGTGGTCAGCATCAATGATCACCCCGCGATCCGAGAGTGCTTCAGGGACTTCGACATGGAGGCTCTCAAGCTGGACTACACCGTGGGTGGGGGCGCCAATCGTGTCGAGCGCGGCGAGCTGGTCATCTACAGCTGGGACCGGGAGGCAGAGCCCGCTGGGCTCTTCTAAAACATGCGGTGCGCTGAACTCCCCAGGTAGGGCAGGTCGATGCGCCATTTGGTCTGTGCGGCTTCTGCTGCATCCCGTACAGCATCTTTAGCCGCCTCGGTCAGATCAGCTTCAGTGTTCAATGACAGTTGCCAGTTGCTCTGTGTGACACCAGCAGACTCGACAATTTCAATCTCCTCGTAGATCGTACCGAGCTGCCCCAGCGTACGGTTGTCGTCCTGCAGGAGTGAAATGATCTTGAGCCTCAGCTCGTCTTTCGTCAGTGTTTCAAGCATGGGATGCTCCTTGTGTGAAAGCAACGATGATGCCGTCACGACAAGGCCAACGGCAGTTTTCTAGGCGTGCAATTCTCTTGCACGGTTGGAAACAGCTTCGGTGGTCATTTATCTCAGCTCATGAGGCAAATTTATCGCGGCGCGCTTCATCTTCCAGCCCGCGCACCAGGCGCAGCGTGGTCACCTTGTCGAAGCCCATGGCGCGCGCCAGGGAGCTTTGGTCGGAGCCGGGGGAGGCGTCGATCAGGACCAGGGCGCCGTACTGGGGCGGCGTCAGTCCCAGGGGGCGGCATTGCTCTTCAAAAATGCCGACCGAAATCTGGTGGGCGCGCCGCAGCAAAAAGCCAGGGCGCTGATATAGCGGCAGTGGTGCAGGCGTCATCGTGTCCATATGCGTCTAGTATTCTTGCAGAGATGTCCAGTATTCATTCGATTTCCACCAATTGTGCCCATTCTGGTGCATGATTACCATGCGTTTGCATGCTAACTACAAAAGAGGTCTACATGCGAAATTTTGTTGGCAGACGGCAATTTTTGAAGACAAGCGGATTGGGAGTATTGGGTTTACCCGTAGCAGGCGCCATCGCCAGCACCGAGAGTGTGCCTCTGAAATTGATTGTGCCTTTCACTCCGGGGACTGGAATCGACACGATTGCGCGAACGATCGGGCCTTTGCTGGCCAAGCGCCAGGGCCGGCCCGTGGTGGTGGAGAACAAGCCGGGCGCCTCTGGAAATATCGGCACCGAGGCCGTTGTGCGCTCGCCCGCCAATGGCCAGACGCTTTTGGTGACAGTGAATACCCTGGTGATGAACGCATCGCTGTATCCCAAATTGCCATTCAATCCGCTGACGGACCTCGAGCCTGTAACGTTGACCAGCTGGGGACAGCTGATTTTGGTGACGCCCACGGCCTCCGCCTATCAGACGGCGGCCGATCTGGTGAAGGCCGCCAAGGCCTCGCCGGGCCGCATCAATTACGCATCGCCGGGAGTGGGCACTCCGCACCATATGGCGATGGAGCTTTTCAAGAGCACGGCGGGCGTATCGATCACGCACATCCCTTATCGCGGAACAGGGCCGGCGCTGACGGACCTGCTGGGCGGCCAGGTGGAATGCATGTTCCTGCCCATTCATGTGGCATTGACGCATGTGAAGGCCGGCAAGCTGCGCGCGCTGGGCATTGGCAGCCAGCGGCGCCACCCGCTGCTGCCCGATGTGCCCACGCTCAAGGAGGCCAAGGCGGGCGATGTGAACGTGGATATGTGGTACGGCGTGTTTGCGCCGGCCGGCATGCCGGCGGACCAGGTCGATGCCCTCAATCGCGAGATCCGCGCGATTTTGGCGTCGGAGGAAGTCCGGCATGCCTTCGCGCCCCAGGGCATGGATCCGGCCGGCAGCACGCCGGCCGAGTTCAAGGCCCTGGTGCAAAAGGACGCCCGGCGCTGGGCCGATCTGGTCAAGGCGCGGGGTATTACCGCCGAGTAGGCGGGGCGGGCGCCAACAGCGCCCCTGGAGAAAGCATGGAGAGTCAGCGGATGAAAGTAGCGATCGTGGGGGGCGGCATCGCAGGCCTGTGCCTGGCATTGGCCCTGCATCAAAGAGGCATTGCCTGCGAAGTCTTCGAGGCCGTGCCCGAGGTCCGCGAGATCGGCGCGGGCATTACCCTGCTGCCGCATGCCATGCGCGAACTCAGCGACCTGGGCCTGCAGCCGCAGCTGGAGGCCCTGGCGATCGAGAACCTGGAGAGCGTGTTCTTCAACCGCTACGGCCAGTTCGTCTACCGCGAGCCGCGCGGCCGCCATGCCGGCTATGAGCTGCCCGAGCTGGGCATCCACCGTGGCCGCCTGCACCGCGTTCTCTTCGAGGCCGCCGTGCAGCGCCTGGGCCCGGGTGCCGTGCACACGGGCCACCGCTGCGTGCGTGTGGACCAGTCGGCCCATGGCGCCACCGTGCATTTCGCGCCGGATGCCCAGGGCCATGTGCCGCCGTCGGCCACGGCCGACATCGTCGTGGCCTGCGATGGCGTCAACTCCGCCGTGCGGCGCCAGTTCTATCCGCAGGAGGAGCTGGCCTTCGGCGGCATCAACACCTGGCGCGGCGTCTCGCGCTTCAAGCCCATCCTCACGGGCAAGAGCTATCTGCGCATCGGCTCGGTCGATACCGGCAAGATGGTGATCTATCCCATCGAGGACAACGTCGATGGCCAGGGCATGCAGCGCATCAACTGGGTGGCCGAGATCCGCGACCCGCAGATGCGCATGAACGACTGGAATCGCGCCGGGCGCATGGAGGATGTGCTGGAGATTTTCGGCGGCTGGACCTTCGACTGGCTGGATGTGCCGGCCCTGATCCGCTCGGCCGAGACCATCTTCGAGTACCCCATGGTGGACAAGGACCCCGTGGACCAGTGGAGCTTCGGCCGCGTGACCCTGCTGGGCGATGCCGCCCACCCCATGTATCCGCGCGGCTCCAACGGCTCTGCCCAGGCCATGCGCGATGCGCGGGTGCTGGCCGACCTGCTGGCCGCCGACCCGCAAGGCGACCCGCTGGCGCTGCTGGCCGCCTATGAGGCCAGTCGCCTGCCCGCCACCAGCCAGGTGGTGCTGACCAACCGCTCCACGCCGCCCGACTTCATCATCATGAAGGCCGACGAGCTCAGCGGCGGCCAGCCCTTCGGCCATATCGACGAGCTGATCAGCCAGGACGAGCTGCGCGCCATTGCCCGCCATTACGAGCAGGTGGCGGGCTTTGCGAATCCGCAGTCGCAAGGGTGAAGTGATTGGGCAATGAGCTGGCTTGGCAGGTATTCAGTATTGCATCCCGACTCTTTTGGGGTCCCTGCCGGGCGGTTGTTTTTCGAGGCCGGGTTTCGGCCCGGCGGCCGACCTCCTTTCTTGTCGCGCGACAAGAAAGGAGGCAAAGAAACGCGCCCAAATGCCCGCGTCCCCTTCGCTTCGCTACGGGGCGACCTGCGTCGTGGCGGTCGCGGGGTTCGCCGTGAAACTCACTTCGCGCTGCGCGCTACGTTCAGACAATCACGGCGAGTCAGTTGACGAAGCAGTCCTGTCCTTCGGCAGGACTGCAACCCCGCAACCGCCACGACGCAGGCGCGGGCATATGGGGAGGAGGGGCCGGGGTGCGGGGGCGACAGGGCGCTACGCCCCGTTGCTTTGTCTATTCGGTGCTCTCAATCCAGGCTGATATTCGCCTTCTGGATCAGCAGCTTGTACTGGTCCGCCTTGGTCCTGGCGAATTTCTCCATCTCCGGCACTTCCCAGGTGATGGGCTGGAAGGCGAAGGTGGCGAATTTCTCGCGCACCTGCGGGTCCTGCAGCACAGCGACCACGTCGGCGTGGATCTTGTCGCGCAGGGCGGTGTCCACGCCCTTGGGCGCCAGCAGGGAGACGAAGGAGTTCACGATCAGTTCGGCGGGGCCGCCCGATTCGGCCACGGTGGGCACGTCGGGCATCTGGGCGATGCGCTGGGGCGCGGCCACGGCCAGGTAGCGGATCTTGCCGGATTTGTAGATGCCCTGGCTGGAGGGGAGGCTGGCAAAGCTCCAGGCCGGATCGCCATTGGCCACCGAGGTGTAGAGCTGGCTGACCTCGCGGTAGGGCACATGGGTCATCTTGCTGCCGGTCAGGAAGTCCAGCCATTCGCCGCCCAGGTGGCCGGGGCTGCCCACGCCCCAGGAGCCGTAGCTGACCTTGCCGGGCTCCGACTTGGCCGCCTTGATCAGGTCGCTCATGCTCTTCCAGGGCGAGTTCGTGGGCACGGCGACGAAGAAGGGCGTGAGGAACAGCGGCGCCACGGGGTCGAAGTGCTGCAGCGGATGGAAGTTGCGCTGCTTGTAGAGGTAGGGCAGGGCGGATACATGTTCGCTGTCGAGCTGCAGCAGGGTGTAGCCGTCGGGCTTGGCGCGGCGTGCGGCTTCGATGGCGACAAGGCCGCCGCCGCCTGGGCGGTTGTCCACGGTCACACCCTGCTTCCAGCGCGCGGAAAGCTTTTCTCCCACGATGCGCAGCACGGCGTCAGGGCCGCTGCCCACGGCAAAGGCCGTGATCACGGTGACGGGGCGCGTGGGAAAGCTGGCGGCGCTGCTGGAGCCTGCCTGCGCCCAGGCGCAATGCAGCGGGGCGATGGAGGCCAGCAGCAGGGCGGCGCCTGCGAGGGCCTTGCGGCGGGAGGGGGCGGTGCCGAGGCGGCTGGATGGGGATGCTTTCACAGTCTGTCTCCTGTTGGATCTGCTTTTTTCACTGCTTGCAATGCCCCGGTCCTTCTGGCGAGGACTCGGGGCGGGTTAGGGCTGCCGGCAAAGGTGCGGCGGGGTTCAGGCGAAGTTCAGCCGGCGTCAGGCTGGGCCAGGGGCGCGGCCTGCGCAAAGGCGGGCAGGGCCGCGCAGGCCCTGTCCACTGCGCTGATCAGCGGCCAGCGGTCCAGGTCCACGCCAAAGCGGCGTGCGCTTTCGATCTGGGGCACGAGGTAGACGTCGGCCAGCGTGGGTGCGTGGCCGAAGCAGAAGTCGCCGCGCCGCGTGTCGCGGGCCAGCAGGGCCTCGATGGCGTCGAAGCCGTCGGCAATCCAGGTGGCGCACCAGGCATTGATGGCGGCTTCGTCCGCACCGAACTGGCGGCGCAGGGTCTGCAGGATGCGGCGGTTGTTGATGGGATGCACGTCGCAGCCGACGATGGCGGCCAGCGCGCGCACCTGGGCGCGGTCCTCGGGGTCGGCGGGCAGCAGCGGCGGCTCGGGGTGGCGCTCCTCCAGCCATTCGATGATGGCCGGCGACTGGATCAGCGTGCGGCCATCGTCCAGTGTCAGCACCGGCACCAGGCCCTGTGGGTTGACCTGCTTGAACGGTGCCTGGGCCTGCTCGTCCACGCGCAGGTCCACGGGGAAATAGTCAGGGCGCAGGCCTTTGAGGTTGAGCGCGATGCGCAGGCGGTGCGAGGTGCCGCTGCGGAAAAAGCTGTAGAGCTTCATGGTGGTGGTCTCCCTGGCCTTATTCAGGCTGGCCCACGGTGAGCGCGATCTCGCCCACGCCCTGCACATGGCCGGTGATGCGGTCGCCCGGCAGCACGGCGCCCACGCCTTCGGGCGTGCCTGTGTAGATGAGGTCGCCGGGCTGCAGGTGATAGAACAGCGAGAGGTCGGCAATGATTTCGCGGATGTTCCAGATCAGCTTGTCCACGTCGGACTGCTGCCTGGTCTCGCCATTGACGGCCAGTGCAATGGCGCCGGATTCGATCACCTGGCCCGGCATGGGCACGATCTCGCTGGCCACCGAGGACTGCTCCACATCCTTGCCCAGGTCCCAGGGCCGGCCCTTGTCGCGCGCCACCAGCTGCAGGTCGCGGCGCGTCATGTCCAGGCCGCAGGCGTAGCCGTAGATATGTTCATGCGCCTGGTCCGCCGCAATGCGAAAGCCCGCCTTGCCGATGGCCACCACCAGTTCCATCTCGAAGTGGTAGTTGTTCGTCTCGGGCGGGTAGGCCACGGTGGCACCCGATTCGGTCAGCGTGGACGGCGCCTTGGTGAAGTAGAAGGGCCGCTCCACGCTTTTGTCCACCGGGCGGCCCATCTCGACGGCATGGGCGTGGTAGTTGCGGCCCACGAAGAACAGGCGGTTCACGGGCAGGCGCTGCGTGCTGCCGCGCACGGGCAGGGATTGGACGGGGGGCGGGGTCCAGAGGTATTGGGGGGCGGTCATGGTATTGGCGATGGGGGAGTAAAGAGACATCGGATGATTCAAGGCCGGACTTCGTAGAGGCCCAGCTTTCGGTGCAAAGGCGCCTCGTCGGCCAGGAAGAGGAAGGCGGGCTCGCTGGCGCTGGCATTGGCCAGCGTGGCGGGCGCCCAGCCGGGCACGCAGCAGGTGTCGGCCGGGGCCAGGTCGAAGTGGCGGTCCACGGCGGCCACGCTGGCGCCGCCCTCGATGACATGGAACACGCAGGCCGGCGAGCGCGCGGGCAACTGCAGCGTCTGGCCCGGGCGCAGCATCAGCGCGTAAAAGCCCAGGATGTTTTCGCAGTCGGCCCCGGTCTCGGGGTTGGTGTAGGCCAGCTGCACGCAGTCCAGGTCCGGCCTGTCGGAGGCCAGCTCCAGCAGGGCGGCACGCGCATCCTTCCATGGGTAGCGCAGCATGGGGTAGGCCTTGGCGCTGCGGGCGAACACCTGCGTGGGTGCCAGGCCGCCGCGCGCATACGCCCGGTCGCCACGGCCGGACAGGGCGGGCTGGCGCGGGCCGTCCACGTGGTAGGTGACTTCCAGGTAGTAGGCCAGGGGCAGGTCCAGCACATCGAGCCAGACCACGGGCTCGTCGCCGTCATGGCCATGCTCGTGCCACAGGCCCGTGGGCGTGAGGATCAGGTCGCCGCGCTCCATGGGGCATTTCTCGCCGTCGACCAGGCTCCAGGCGCCCTGGCCTTCCACCACCATGCGCACGGCATTGGGCGTGTGGCGGTGCGAGGGCGCCCACTCGCCGGGCAGCAGCAGCTGCATGCCCAGGTAGATGGAGGAGCTGGCCTGCATCTTCTCCAGCCCATGGCCGGGGTTGGCCAGCACCAGCACGCGGCGCTCGGCCTTTTCGATGGGCGTCAGCTCGCCCGCCTGCATGAGCAGCGGGCGGATGGACTGGTAGGGCCAGGCAATCGGCTGGGTGCGCGGGCGCGGCGTGTGCGGCGGCATCACGTTGCGCAGGCTGGGCCACAGCGGCACCAGGTTGTTGCGCGTGAGTTCGTCGCGATAGTCCTGGGGCAGGTCTTCCAGGCGGCCAAGTTCTTGCATGGCGGTCTCCTTGTGTTCAGTCTTCGGCGAGGCAGGTTTCGGCCTTCCAGCCGTACAGCCATTCCATGGCGTCGTAGAAACGCTGGGGCGTGCGGCCCTTCCAGAGGTCGTTGCGCACCAAGCGCTCCACGCCGCTGGCGTGGAAGATGCGGCCCATCTCGCGCGCGGACAGCACCACGCGCGCCGTGCGGGCGATGCGCGAGCGCTCGTACAGCCGCAGCGCCTGCGGCCAGTCGTTGCCGCAGCGCTTGAGCGCCTCGCCCAGCGTCACCGCGTCTTCCAGCGCCATGCAGGCGCCCTGGGCGATGTACTGCAGGGTGGGGTGGGCCGCGTCGCCCAGCAGCGTGGCGCGGCCAAAGCTCCACTGGCCAATGGGCTCGCGGTCGGCCGTGGCCCAGCGCTTCCAGCTTTTGGGCAGGTCTATGAGCTGGCGCGCGCGCGGGCAGCAGTCGCGGTAGTAGCTTTGCACCTCTTGACGGCTGCCTTCGCGCACGCCCCATTCCTCCTGCTCGCGGCTGTGGAAGGTGACGACCACGTTGTACTGCTCGCCGCCGCGCAGCGGGTAGTGCACCAGGTGGTATTTGGGGCCGACCCAGATGCTGGCCGCGTTCCAGCGCAGGTCCTCGGGGAAGTCGTTCTTCTCCACCACGGCGCGGTACACCACGTGGCCGGAGACACGCGCCGCATCGCCCACGTACTGCTGGCGCACCACGGACTTCACGCCATCGGCGCCGATCAGGGCCTGGCCCACATGGACCTGGCCGTGCTGGTCGCGCACGGTGACGGTGTCACCCTCCTGCTGCACGGCTTCGATGCGGGTGCCCGTCAGCGTCTCGATTTGGCCGTGGGTGCGCGCGCCTTCGAGCAGCGAGGTGTGGATGTCGGCGCGGTGGATCACCGCATACGGGTTGCCGAAGCGGGCGCGAAACGCCTCGCCCGTGGGAATGCGGCCGACCAGCCGCTCATCGAGCGCGTCGTGCATCACCATCTCGTCGGTATAGACCGCGCGGCCACGGGCCAGCTCGCCAATGCCCAGCGCGTCGAAGGCCGCGAATGCGTTGGGCCCCAGTTGTATGCCGGCGCCGATCTCGCCCAGCTGCGGCGCCTGCTCCAGCACCTTGACGGCGAATCCCTGGCGCGCCAGGGCCAGCGCGGCCGCCACGCCGCCAATGCCGCCGCCTGCCACAAGAACGGGCAGCGCCCGGGAAGAAATGCTGGTGCTCATGGATGTCCTGTGCTTCGTGGTGCGTGTCGCTCGCCTGGGGGTCAGATGCGTCGCGACTAATTAAACAGTATGCTGACGATGAGTGTAGTGTTGATTTGCATCAGGCCAGCCTGGGGTTTCCCTGGATGCAGGCCAAACGGTGGTGGACAGCATGTCCGGGTGAATCACCTGTCCGCCAGCCAACGCCAACGGAGGGCGCGGTTCATGCGAACATCTGCGCTTGCCCGCAGGGACCCGGAAAAGAGCGCAATGGCCATGGACTACCAACCCGCAGAACTAGAAAACTACCCCGGCTACCACATCCGCCGCCTGCAGCAGATCGCGGTAGCCGTCTTCATGGAAGAGACCCAGGAATTCGGCGTGACCCCCGTGCAGTACGCGGCGCTGTCTGCCGTGCTGCGCCAGCCCGGCGTGGACCAGCGCACGCTGGCGCGGATGATCGGTTTCGACACCTCCACCATTGGCAGCGTCATCGACCGGCTGGAGGCGCGCGGCCTCATGGTGCGCAACACCAGCCCGGCCGACCGGCGCGTGCGCCTGCTGTCGGTCACCGCGGAAGGCGCTGCGCTGCTGGCCGCTGCCGAGCCCTCGGTGCTGCGGGCCCAGCAGCGCATGCTGGAGCCGCTGCCGCAGGAGCAGCGGGGCCTGTTCATGGAAATGATGGCCGTCCTGGTGCGGCAAAACGACGAGCTGGCGCGTGCGCCCAGCACGCTGGCCGCGCGCCGCGCCGCTGCCGACTGAGGCGACCTCGACCCATGGACTGGGACCATCTGAGATTCTTTGGCGAGCTGGCACGCAGCGGCAGCATGGCCGCCGCCGCGCGCCAACTGGGCGTGGAGCACACCACGGTGTCGCGCCGCATCCAGGCCCTGGAAAAGCAGCTGGGGGCCGTGCTCTTCGAGCGCGAAGCGGGCCAATGGCGGCCCACGGAGGCCGGCCGACAGTTGCTGGGCGTGGCAGACGCCATGCAGCGCGCCGCCGCCGGGCTGGAGCGCATGCCGCTGGCGGCCGAATCCGCCAGCCAGGGCCCGTCCGGCCTG
>NZ_JTKZ01000230.1:0-6513 GCF_000799035.1 Delftia sp. ZNC0008 | reverse complement strand
TACAGCAACGACCAGGGCCTGGCGCTGACCGAGGAGCACGACATCGTCTACCGCGCCGCTGCCCAGCCCGGCGATCCCGCGCCCACGCCCCAGAAGCCGCCGCTGGACGGCCAGCAAACCTGGTCGCGCACCATCGTTCCCGACGACGTGCTGCTGTTCCGCTACTCGGCCCTGACCTTCAACGGCCACCGCATCCACTACGACCGCCGCTACGTCACGGGCGTGGAGGGCTATCCGGGCCTGATCGTGCACGGCCCGCTGATCGCCACCCTGCTGCTGGACCTGCTGCGCCGCGAGCTGCCCCAGGCGCGCGTGCTGTCCTTCGAGTTCAAGGCCGTGCGCCCCACCTTCGACCTGCATGCCTTCAGCGTGCACGGCAAGCCTTCTGCGGACGGCAAGACCGTGCAGCTGTGGGCACAGGACCACGAGGGCTGGCTGACCATGACCGGCACGGCCACCCTGGCCTGAACCCCCGGATTCCCCCGAATTCCCAGCCTTGAGACCACCATGATCGAACAAACGCTTTCCAACAATTTCCCCGAAATCCGCGACGCCATCCGTGCGCTGTGCGCCGAGTTCCCTGACGAGTATTTCCGCAAGATCGACGAGCAGCGCGCCTATCCCGAGACCTTCGTGGACGCGCTGACCAAGGCCGGCTGGCTGGCCGCGCTGATACCGCAGGAGTACGGCGGCTCGGGCCTGGGCCTGACCGAGGCCAGCGTGATCATGGAAGAGATCAACCGCTGCGGCGGCAACTCGGGCGCCTGCCACGGCCAGATGTACAACATGGGCACGCTGCTGCGCCACGGCTCGCACGCGCAAAAGGAGAAGTACCTGCCGCGCATCGCCTCGGGCGAATGGCGCCTGCAGTCCATGGGCGTGACCGAGCCCACCACGGGCACGGACACCACCAAGATCAAGACCAGCGCCGTCAAGAAGGATGGCCGCTACGTGGTCAACGGCCAGAAGGTCTGGATCAGCCGCGTGCAGCACAGCGACTGGATGATCCTGCTGGCGCGCACCACGCCGCTGGCCGAGGTGAAGAAAAAGAGCGAGGGCATGTCCATCTTCATGGTGGACCTGGCCGAGGCGCAAAAGAGCGGCCTGACCGTGCGCCCCATCCCCAACATGGTCAACCACGAGACCAACGAGCTGTTCTTCGAGAACCTGGAAATCCCCGAGGAGAACCTGATCGGCGAGGAAGGCAAGGGCTTCAAGTACATCCTGGACGGCCTCAATGCCGAGCGCACGCTGATTGCGGCCGAATGCATTGGCGACGGCTACTGGTTCCTGGACCGCGTGACCAACTACGTGCGCGACCGCAACGTGTTCGGCCGCCCCATCGGCCAGAACCAGGGCGTGCAGTTCCCCATTGCCGATGCCTTCATCGAGGTCGAGGCCGCCAACCTCATGCGCTGGAAGGCCTGCGAGATGTTCGACGCCAACCAGGCCATGGGCGCCCAGGCCAACATGGCCAAGTACCTGGCGGCCAAGGCCAGCTGGGAGGCGGCCAATGCCTGCATCCAGTTCCACGGCGGCTTCGGCTTTGCCTGCGAATACGACGTGGAGCGCAAGTTCCGCGAGACGCGCCTGTACCAGGTGGCGCCGATCTCCACGAACCTGATCTATTCCTACGTGGCCGAGCACATCCTCGGTCTCCCCCGCTCGTTCTGAAGGCACTGCGCATGACTCAGCAACGCTTGAGGCCCCTGGACGGCACCACCGTCGTCTCGCTGGAACATGCGGTGGCCGCACCGTTTTGCACGCGCCAGCTGGCCGACCTGGGCGCGCGCGTGATCAAGGTCGAGCGGCCCGGCAGCGGCGACTTTGCGCGCGGCTATGACCAGCGCGTGCAGGGCCAGTCCTCGCACTTCACCTGGATCAACCGCAGCAAGCAGAGCCTGGCGCTGGACCTCAAGCAGGACGAGGCCATGCAGGCGCTGCTGCAGCTGCTGGAGGGTGCCGACGTGCTGGTGCAGAACCTGGCGCCCGGCGCGGCCGCGCGCATGGGCCTGTCCTATGCGGCGCTGCGCGAGCGCTTTCCGCGCCTCATCGTCTGCGACATCAGCGGCTACGGCGCTGACGGCCCCTACCGCGACAAGAAGGCCTACGACCTGCTGATCCAGAGCGAGGCGGGCTTTCTCTCGGTCACGGGCACGCCCGAGGTGCCGTCCAAGGCCGGCATCTCGGTGGCCGACATCGCGGCCGGCATGTATGCGTACACCAATATCCTGTCGGCCCTGCTGCTGCGCGGGCGCACGGGCGAGGGCAGCCACATCGACGTGTCCATGCTGGAGGCGCTGGGCGAGTGGATGGGTTATCCCATGTACTACGCCTTCGACGGCGCGCCGCCGCCGCCGCGCACCGGCGCCTCGCACGCCAGCATCTATCCCTACGGGCCGTTCGAGGCCGGTGACGGCGGGACGGTGATGCTGGGCCTGCAAAACGAACGCGAGTGGAAGCTCTTTTGCGAACAGGTGCTGCTGCAGCCCGCGCTGGCCACGGATGCGCGCTTTGACAGCAATGCGCGCCGCAACGCCAACCGCGAGGAGCTGCGCGCGCTGATCCTGGGCGTGTTCAACGCGCTCGATGCTGCCCAGGTCGTGCAGCGTCTGGATGCGGCCGGCATTGCCAATGCGCGCGTCAACGACATGGCCGGCCTGTGGGCCCATCCGCAGCTGGCCGCACGCCAGCGCTGGTGCAGCGTGGACACGCCGGCCGGTCCGGTGCAAGCGCTGCTGCCGCCCGGCGCCAACAGCGCCTTCGACTACCGCATGGAGGCCGTGCCCGCCGTGGGCGAGCACAGCGCCGCCATCCTGGCCGAGCTGGGCTGGAGCGCAGAGCGCATCCAGGCTTTGTGCACGCAGTCTGGAAAACCCACTCCCTGAAACCTGGGCGCATGCGCAGAATGCGCCGGAGACCCCCTCATGAAACATGATCCGCAAGTGAGCATCCATCCGCTGGCCCAGTTCGCCGCCACGCTGCGCTGGGACGACGTTCCCGCCGCCGTGCAGCAGCGCGCCGAAGACCTCTGGGTGGACTGGTTCGGCTCCGTGCTGGCAGGCCAGGGCGCGCGCCCCGTGCAGAGCATCACGCGCTTCGCGCTGTCCCAGGGACTGGCCGGCGGCCCCAGCGAGGTGCTGGGCCAGGACGCCGCCACTTCGCCCATGATGGCTGCCCTGGCCAATGCCGCAGCCTCGCATGTGGCCGAGCAGGACGATGTGCACAACGGCTCGGTCTTCCACCCCGCGGCCGTGGTCTTCCCGCCCGCGCTGGCGGTGGCGCAGAGCATCGGCGCCAGCGGCGCCGAACTCATGGCCGCCTGCGTGGCCGGCTACGAGGTTGGCATCCGCGTGGGCGAGTTCCTGGGCCGCAGCCACTACCGCATCTTCCACACCACGGCCACGGCCGGCACCCTGGCTGCAGCCGCTGCCGTGGGCCGGCTGCTGGGGCTCACGCCCGCGCAGATGCAGCATGCCTTCGGCTCGGCCGGCACGCAGTCGGCAGGGCTGTGGGAATTCCTGCGCACCGCGGCCGACAGCAAGCAGCTGCACACGGCCCATGCGGCCGCGGCGGGCCTGATGTCGGCCTACCTGGCCAAGGACGGATTCACCGGTGCGCAGGACATCTTCACCGGGCCGCAGGGCCTGGCGGCAGGCATGTCCACGGATGCAGATCCCACGCGCCTCACGGACGGCCTGGGCACGCGCTGGGCCACGGCCGAGACCTCGTTCAAATGGCATGCCTCCTGCCGCCACACGCACCCGGCTGCCGACGCGCTGCTGCAGGTCATGCAGGACCACGGCCTGGCCCCCGCCGACCTGGCGCAGGTTACCTGCCACGTGCACCAGGGCGCCATCGACGTGCTGGGCCCCGTGGTCGATCCCGGTACGGTGCACCAGAGCAAGTTCTCCATGGGCACGGTGCTGGCGCTGGCCGCGCGCCACGGCCATGCGGGCCTGGATGAGTTCGACAACGAATACCTGGCCGCCACCACCGTGGCCCTGCGCGAGAAGGTGGGCATGGTGCTGGACCCCGAGGTCGATGCCGCCTACCCGCAGCGCTGGATCGGCAAGGTCACCGTGCTCACCACCGATGGCCGCACGCTGCACGGCCGCGTGGAAGAGCCCAAGGGCGATCCGGGCAACACGCTGTCGCGCGAGGAGATCACGGCCAAGGCGCTGCGGCTGATCGCCTATGGCGGTGCCCTGCAGGACGACCCCGCCCAGGCCGCTGTAGCGCGGCTGTGGCAGATCGCGCACTGGCCGCGCGTGCAGCGCCTGCTTGACTGAGTTTTCGCGCCGGCCCCGGCCGGCGAATCCATGGGAAAGGCGCCACCACAGAGCGCCTCCCGCTTCCACCCAAGTGCACAGGAGACAAACCATGCAACGCACCACTTCTTTCCGCCGCCGCCTCGTTTACGCAGCGGCCGCCGCCTGCGCCCTTGCCGCCGGCGGGACGACCACCGGCGCCCTGGCCGCGGCCTGGCCCGACAAGCCCGTCGTCCTCGTCGTGCCCTACAGCGCTGGCGGCCCCACCGATGTGGTGGCGCGCCTGCTGGCCGTGCCCATGGGCCAGGTGCTGGGCCAGAGCGTGCTGGTCGAGAACACCGTGGGAGCGGGCGGCACCATTGCGCCCAACCGCGTGGCCAAGGCCAAGGCCGACGGCTACACCATCCTCATCCACCACATGGGCATGGCCACGGCGCCTGCGCTGTACAAGAAGCTGCCCTATGACCCGCTCAAGGACTTCGAGTACATCGGCCAGGTGCTGGACGTGCCCATGACCCTGCTGTCGCGCAAGGACTTCCCGGCCAACAACTTTGCCGAGCTGCTGGACTACGTGAAGAAGAACCAGGAGAAGGTCTCGCTGGCCAATGCCGGCATCGGCGCCGTCTCCCAGCTGTGCGGCATGCTGTTCATGCACCAGGCGGGCGTCAAGCTCACCACCGTGCCCTACAAGGGCGCAGGCCCGGCCATGAACGACCTCATGGGCGGCCAGGTGGACCTGCTGTGCGACCAGACCACGCAGACCGTGCCCGTTATCAAGGACGGCCAGCGCGCCAAGGTCTTCGGCGTGACCACGCCCAAGCGCCTGTCCTCGCTGCCCGACATCCCCACGCTGGACGAGCAGGGCCTCAAGGGCTTCGACGTCAAGGTCTGGCACGGCATGTACGCGCCCAAGGGCACGCCCAAGGAGGTGGTCATGGCCATCAACAAGGCGCTGAACGTGGCCATCAAGGACGAGAACGTCAAAAAGCGCATCGCCGAACTCAGCTCCGACCTGGTCACGCCCGACAAGGCCACGCCGGAAGGCCTGCGCACCCACCTGCAGGCCGAGGTGGCGCGCTGGGACAAGGTCATCAAGGCCGCAGGCGTCTCGGCCGAATAAACCGCTCTCCCAAGGACATCCGCATGCACGATCTGGCGCGACAGGCCACTTCCTTTCTCTTCGTCCCCGCCACGCGGCCCGAGCGCCTGGGCAAGGCCCTGGACAGCGGCGCCGACATGGTCATCGCCGACTGGGAGGACGCCGTGGCCCCGGCCGACAAGGACGGCGCCCGCCAGGCGCTGGCCCAGGCCGTGGGTGCGCTGGAAGGCCCGGCCCGTGCCCGCCTGCTGGTGCGCATCAACGCCGAAGGCACGCCCTGGCATGCGGATGACCTGCGCGCGCTGGCGCAGCTGGTGGAGCAGGGCGTGGCCGGCGCCATGGTCTCCAAGGCCGAGCGCGCCCAGACCCTGCATGCGGTGGCCCAGGCTGCGGGCGCACGGGCAGCCGTGCTGCCCCTCATCGAAAGCGTGGCCGGCCTGGACGCGGCCGACGCCCTGGCTGCCGCGCCCCAGGTGGTGCGCCTGGCCTTCGGCCACCTGGACTTCCAGGTCGATGCGGGCATGGCCTGCGACCAGGGCGAGGAAGAATTGCTGCCCATGCGCATGGCCCTGGTCCTGGCCTCGCGCCGCGCCGGCATCGGCGCGGCCGTTGACGGCGTGACGGTGGACACGCGCAACCCCGAGCGGCTGGCCCAGGACGCGGCACGCGCGCGGCGCATGGGCTTTGGCGGCAAGCTGTGCATCCACCCGGCCCAGGTGCAGCCCCTGCACGCCGTCTTCGACCCCGATGCAGCGGCCGTGGCCCACGCGCAGCGCCTGCGCCAGGCCCTGGCCGAGGCCGGAGGCGGCGTCTGCGTGCTGGACGGCCGCATGGTCGATGCGCCCGTGCTCAAGCAGGCCGAACAGGTGCTGCTGCGCCATGCCTGGGCGCAACAGAGATCTGCAGCACGATCTTGATGAGAATGAGACTGAAAGGCCGTTTTGCACTCAGAGTTTTCTGATTCTGGTGCAAGCAGTCCAATGATTTCCCTGATGGTGAATCCATCTGCCTCGAATACGCTTGGCCAACTCGATTGATTTCGAGACGGCGGTTTCTTGATCCGGTGTCTCCACCCATGGGGGCACCCAGGCAAAGGAGCGTGTGATGGCAGTGATCTCGGGGACGGCATCGAACAGCACGCGG
>NZ_JTKZ01000357.1:0-1213 GCF_000799035.1 Delftia sp. ZNC0008 | reverse complement strand
CCCCTGGCAGGTCGCATCGCGCTGGTACGAGCGGCGCAAGCGCGACCTGCTGCTGGCCGCCCTGCCGCGCGAGCGCTATGCCCACGGCTTCGAGCCCGGCTGCGGCAATGGCGAGGCCACGCAGCGCCTGCTGCAGCGCTGCGACCGGCTGTGCGCCGTCGATTTCTCGGACAGGGCCGTGGATCTGTGCCGCCAGCGGATTGCGCCGCAGGACCGCGCCCGCCTGGACCTGCAGGCCCTGCCCCTGCCCTGGCAATGGCCACAGGTGCCCCAGGTGCCGCAGCAAGGCTTCGATCTCATCGTGGTCTCGGAGCTTGCCTACTACTTCGACGACGCGGCACTGGCGCATTTCAACCGCCAGTGCCTGGCCTCGCTGCAGGGCGGCGGCCACTGGCTCATGTGCCACTGGCGGCATGGGGCGCACGATCACCTGCAGAGCACCCGCGCCCTGCATGACAGCGTGTCGGCCCATGCGCAGCTGCACTTGCTGCTGAGCCACAGCGAACCGGATTTCCAGCTGGACATCTGGCAGAAAACCCCTGAAAGGACGGACAGATGATCGGCGTGTGCATCCCAGCCCATGACGAGGAAGACCTCATAGGCCGCTGCCTGGACAGCGTGTTTTGCGCGGCCGCCCATGCCGACCTGCAAGGCGAGACCGTGGCCGTCGTGGTGGTGCTGGACAGCTGCCAGGACGCCACCGAATCGGCCGTGCGCCGCTGGCCCGCCATCCCGTTGTCCATTGCCGCGCGCAACGTGGGCAAGGCGCGGGCCCTGGGGTCGGAGTACCTGCTGCTGCTGGGCGCCCGCTGGCTGGCCTTCACGGACGCCGACACCACCGTCTCGCCGAGCTGGCTGGCCGACCAGCTGGCGCTTCAGTCCGACGTGGTCTGCGGCACGGTGCAGGTGGCCGACTGGTCGGCCCACGGCGTCCAGGCGGACACGGCGCGGCGGCACTTCGAGACCACCTACACGGACCGCGACGGCCACTGCCACGTGCATGGTGCCAACCTGGGCATCTCGGCCTGGCACTACCGCCAGGCCGGCGGGTTCGACGCACGCACCTGCGGCGAGGACCAGGACCTGGTGGACCGCCTGGCGGCCGGCGGCGCCCGCATCGCCTGGTCGGCCCGGCCCCGGGTGATGACCAGCGGCCGCGCCTACTCGCGCGTGGCCGACGGCTTTGCCGGTGCGCTGCGCCAGGGATACGCGG
>NZ_JTKZ01000623.1:0-2876 GCF_000799035.1 Delftia sp. ZNC0008 | reverse complement strand
CCGCGTGGCCCAGCGCCTCGGCCGTGGCCTCCAGCAGCACGCTGCCTGCGGGCGTGAGCTGCATGCTGCGGCTGTTGCGCGTGAAGAGGACGAGGCCCAGCTGTTCCTCCATCTCCTTGATCTGGTGGCTGACCGCCGCCGGGGTCAGTCCCAGTTCGTCGGCCGCACGCGTGAAGTTCAGGTGGCGCCCTGCGGCCTCGAAGCTGCGCAGGGCGCGCGTGCCCGGTGGAAGCTGGCGCATGGATCTTCAAATCTTTCTTGATGGAGCATCGAATACTACTTGCTTCCTCTTTTGGAACCGCCATCGAACAATCAAGAAAATTTGTTGATGGATGAATCCATGGAAACCGCCTCTTTCTTCACCAGCCTTATCGATGGACAGCCCGCGACGGCGGCCGAACTCGCCGCCCTGGCCTTTGCAGGCCATGCCCATTTCACGGCCATGCAGGTGCGCGGCGGCAGGCTGCGCGGGCTGGACCTGCATCTGCAGCGCTTGCGCCAGGCCTCGCTGGAGCTGTACGGCCAGGCCTTGTCCGATGACCATGTCCAGGCACAGCTGCGGAAGGCGCTTGCCAACGGCCCGCAGGATGTGTCGCTGACCGCCACGGTGTACTCGCCTGCCGGTGAATTCACGGCCGCCGATGCGCGGCCGCGCATGCTGGTGCGGACCTCGGCACCCGCCTCGGGCCCTGCCGGGCCCTTGAGCCTGGCGCTGTTCGAGCATGAACGCATGCTGCCCCACCTCAAGCATGTGGGCGAGGTGGCGAAGACGCATCTGCTGCGTCGCGCCGTAGCCCAGGGCTTTGACGATGCCGCCTTTGCCGATCGCCACGGCCGTATTGGCGAGGCCACCATCTGGAACCTGGCCTTCTGGGATGGAGATGCCGTGGTCTGGCCGCGCGCCCAGGTGCTGCCGGGCACGACCGAGTCCATGCTGCGCCGCCAGCTGCAGCGCATGGGCGTGGCGCAGCGCGAGGCCGTTCTGACCCTGGCCGACCTGCCCGACATGGCCGGCGCCGTGGTGATGAATTCATGGTCCCCCGGCATTGCTGTCAGGCGCCTGGCCGATGTGCATCTGCCGGATGCGCCCGGCTTCGTGCAGTTGCTGCACCGCGCGCATGCGGCCGAGGAGCCGGTTGCACCCTGAGCCCTCGCCATGAAAAAAGGGAGCCGCAAGGCTCCCCGTCTCTTCACCGGCGCGCGGCCGGACTCAGTTCAGCGCCATGCTGAGCTTGCGGCGGTAGCCGTTGACCAGCTGCGTGGCCTCGTCCTGCTCGGCCGCGCCCTTGCCCAGCAGCTCGATGCCGCCGCTGCTCTTGCCGGGGATGGCGTCCTGCTTCTTGGGCTTCGGGGGTGTGAGCAGCTCCAGGATGCCCACATAGAGCTTGCGCGCGGCCTGGCCGTTCCATTCCTTGTCGCGCATGATGATTTCCAGCAGCTCGTCCATGCTGGCTGCCCACTGGCCTTCGGCGGCCAGGGCCTGGGCCTTGCCGAAGCGGGTGTCGAAGTCGCGCTTGTTCTGTGCGATGACGGCATCGAACTGGGCAAACTCCCAGTTGCCGCGATCGTCGTTGTGCACGAAGAGCATGCACTGCAGCCATTGGTTGAGCGCCTCGAAGCGCGTGGCCTGGGGAATGCGCTTGAGCGGCTCGGTCAGCAGGGCGCCGGCCTCTTCGTAGCCGCCCGTGGCGATCAGCAGGCGCACGTAGTCGAAGCGCGCATCGTCGTTGGCTGGGTCGGCGGCCAGCGCATCGGCCAGCTTTTGCAGGGCGGCCTGCGTGTCGCCGGCTTCCAGCAGCTGGTGGGCCTCGTCGGCTTCGGCCTCGGCCGCCAGCTCGCCTTCGGAGGGCAGGTGCTTGTCCAGGAACTCGCGCAGCTTGCCTTCGGGCTGGGCGCCCATGAAGCCGTCCACGGGCCGGCCGCCCATCATCAGGATGCAGGTCGGGATGGAGCGGATGCCGAACATGCCGGCCAGCTGCTGCTCCTGGTCGGAATCGATCTTGACCAGCTTGAAGCGGCCTTCGTAGGCCACTTCCAGCTTTTCCAGGATGGGGCCCAGCGTCTTGCACGGGCCGCACCAGGGCGCCCAGAAGTCGACGAGCACCGGCACCTGCATGGAGGCGGCGACGACTTCGGCTTCGAAATTCTCAATGGTGACATCAATCATGTGATCAGACCCTGTGGCAAGGCGCGCGGCCAGGGCGCGCGAACTGTGGCGGTTCGGAGTTCGGCGGCCGGATGCCTCCGATGCGGACCGTGTGATTCTCCAGCAATTCCATGGCGTGGGCGCCATGGACGGCAACCACCCCAGTTGGGAGCCGGCTGCGTGCATTTCAAGCCGCCCGGCCGGGGACGAGGCGCGGCAGCGCTGGGCTATATTGGCGCGCTGAGCCGCCATTGCGGCCTGCCATCAACACAATGAGGGAGGGCTCGCCTTGATCAAGGTTTCGCAGCTGGTGTTCGAGTACCCGGGCCACCGCGCGCTGGACGGCGTCAGCGTCCATATCGCCGCAGGCACCGTCACGGCCCTGGTAGGGCCCAACGGCGCCGGAAAATCCACGCTGATGCGCTGCATCGCCGGGCTGGACCAGCCGCTGTCGGGCCAGGTCGAGGTGCATGGCATTGCCGTGCAGGAGCAGCCCCGCGAAGTGCACCGGCACCTGGGCTATCTGTCGGATTTCTTCGGCCTCTATGACCGCCTGAGCGTGCGGCGCTGCCTGCAGTACGCAGCCCTGTCCATGGGCGTGCCCCCGTCCGAGGCGCCGCAGCGCGTGGCGCACGTGGCCGGGCAGCTGGGCCTGGCCGACCTGCTGGAGCGCCTGCCCACCGAGCTGTCTCGCGGCCAGCGCCAGCGCGTGGCCATCGGCCAGGCCATC
>NZ_JTKZ01000462.1:0-6489 GCF_000799035.1 Delftia sp. ZNC0008 | reverse complement strand
CTTCGCACAGACGCGCGCTGCCACGCGGCGGCTGCTGGGGCGCAGGCTGGGCTGCTGCCCGGCCGATGTGCCGCTGGCGGTCGGCGTCCACGGCAAGCCCTTTGTCGACGAGGACCCGCTGCGGGCACCGCTCTTCAATGTCTCGCATTCGGGCGGCCATGCGCTGATCGCGCTGGCCGACCCCGGTGGCGTGCTGCACCTGGGCGTGGACATCGAGCAGCACAAGCCCGACCTCGATGCCGAGGTCATGCTCGACGCCGTCTGCACCGACCAGGAACGCGCCAGCGTGCGCCGTGCGCCTGATCGGCTGGCGGCCTTCTACCAGCGCTGGGTGGGCAAGGAGGCCGTGCTCAAGGCCATCGGCATTGGCGTGGCCGAGCACCTGCGCTCCATAGGCATCAGCCCGGGAGGGGACGGACGGCTGGCCATCGCCTGCGCGGTCCCCGACTGGAATGGTTTTCAAGCGATGGCGCTTCCAGCGCCGCCAGGCTACGCGGCAGCTCTTGCGTGGCGCACCAAGGAATCGACATGAACGAAACCCTCCAGCGCTTCGAGCGCAAGGCCCCCGCGGGCTCGCTGCTTCCCCAGCTCATCACGCCCGCCCAGCCGGGCCAGGACCTGCTGGCCGCGCTGCCGCCGCTGCGCCGCGACATCGACGAGGCGCTGCTGACCACGGGCGGCGTGCTGCTGCGCGGCTTTGGCGTGCCCGATGTGGAGACCTTCCAGCGCTTCGCCTCGGCCTTCGGCCATCCGCTGCTCAAGTACGAATTCGCCTCCACGCCGCGCAGCGCGGTCGAGGCCTCCAGCGGCGCGGGCGTCTACACCTCCACCGAATACCCGGCCCACCAGAGCATTCCGCTGCACAACGAGCAGGCCTACACGCGCGAGTGGCCCATGAAGATCTGGTTCCACTGCGTCACCGCATCGCCCGAGGGCGGCGAGACGCCGATTGCCGACAGCCGTGCGGTCTACCGCCGCATTCCGGCGCGCATCCGCGAGCTGTTCGAGCCCGGCATCCTCTACGTGCGCAACTTCGGCGAGATGGACGTGCCCTGGCAGAAGGTCTTCAACACCGAAAGCCGCGCCGAGGTCGAGGCCTTCTGCCGCCATGCGCGCATGGACTGGGAGTGGAAGGAGGACGACGGCCTGCGCACGCGCCAGCTGTGCCAGGCCATGGAGAGCCACCCCGTCACGGGCGAGATGGTCTGGTTCAACCAGGCCCACCTGTTCCACATCTCGGCGCGCGAGCCCGAGGAGCGCGAGGTGCTGGAGGAGGTCTACGGCATCGAGAACCTGCCGCGCAACACCTTCTTTGCCGACGGCTCCACCATCGGCGACGACATCTTCGCCGAGGTGCGCGCCGCGCTGGACGCCGAGACCGTCAGCTTCCCCTGGGAGCAGGGCGACGTGCTGATGCTGGACAACATGCTCGTGGCCCATGCCCGCTCGCCCTTCAAGGGACCGCGCAAGGTCATCGTCGCCATGGCCGAGCCGCGCAGCAATCTGGACCGTTTCTGAGAACCCGGGAGGCAGCTGACATGCTGAGTGGACAAAGTGCAATCGCGGCAGCAGGCCAGGCGCCGGCCAGCCTGGTCGAGCATCTGAGGGAACTGGCGCAGCAGCGGCCCGACGACATCTGGCTCACCGTGGCCGCCGTGCAGGACGGCCGCGTGGTCGAGCGCAGCCACAGCTACGGCGAGTTCGACCGCCGCGTGCGCGCGCTGGCCGCCCGGCTGCAGCAGCTGTGCCCCGTGGGCGCGCGCGCCCTGGTGATGATGGACAACGACGAGCACTACGCCGCCAGCATGCTGGCCTGCTTCTACGCGGGCGTGGTCGCCGTGCCGGTGCCGCCGCTGGAATCGCTGCGCGTGCAGCACCTGGAGCGGCTGCTGGGCATCGTGGGCGACGCGGATGCGGCCTGCGTGATCAGCACGGCCGAAGTGATGCAGGCCCTGCCCGGCGCCGATGCGCGCTTTGGCAGCATTGCCGCCGTGGCCGCCGACCAGGTGGACCTGGCCGATGCCGACGCCTGGCGGCCTCATGCGCCGGCTGCCGACGACATCGCCTTCCTGCAATACACCTCGGGCTCCACCTCGGCGCCCAAGGGCGTGATGGTCAGCCACGGCAACCTCATCGCCAACGAGGCCGCCATTCAGCAGCGCATGGACATCGGCGCGGGCGACCGCTTCATGTCCTGGGCGCCGCTGTACCACGACATGGGCCTGATCGGCGGCCTGCTGCAGCCGCTGTACAGCGGCCTGCCGCTGGTGCTGACCTCGCCGCGCCTCTTCCTGGAAAGCCCTGTGCGCTGGCTGGAGCTGATCTCGCGCCACCGCGCCACCATCAGCGGCGGCCCCGACTTCGCCTACCGCATGTGCCTGGAGCGCATCAAGCCGTCGCAGCTGGCGCAGCTGGACCTGTCGAGCTGGCGGCTGGCCTATACCGGTGCCGAGCCCGTGCGTGCCGACACCGTCACGGCCTTCGCCCAGCGCTTTGCCGCCTGCGGCCTGCGGCCCGACGCGGCCTATGCCTGCTACGGCCTGGCGGAAGCCACCCTGTTCATCACCGGCGGCAATTGCGGCGCGGGCGCCGCGATCACGTCCTTCGATACCGAGGCCCTGGGCCAGGGCCGGGCCGTGGAAAGCCCCGGCGCCTCGCAGACCACCGCGCTGGTGGGCTGCGGCCCCGCCGTTCCCGGCCATGCGGTGGCCATCGTCGATCCGCACAGCCTGCAGGTGCTGGAGCCCGGCCGCGTGGGCGAGATCTGGGCGCACGGCCCCAGCATCAGCCAGGGCTACTGGGGCAAGCCGCAGCAAACGCAGCAGGCCTTTGTCGAGCATGCGGGCCGGCGCTGGCTGCGCACGGGCGACCTGGGCTTCGTGCACGGCGGGCAGGTCCATGTGGCGGGCCGCATCAAGGACCTGATCATCGTGCGCGGGCACAACCTCTACCCGCAGGACATCGAGCGCGTGGTCGAGGCCGAGGTCGAAGCCGTGCGCAAGGGACGCGTGGCCGCGTTTGCGGTGGACATCGATGGCCGGGAGGGCATAGGCATCGCTGCCGAAGTCTCGTTCGGCATGCAAAAGCTGGTGCCGGCCCAGGCCCTGGTCGATGGCCTGAGCACCGCCGTGGGCGCGCAGTGCGGCGAGGCACCCACGGTGATCGTGCTGCTCAACCCCGGCGCCTTGCCCCGCACCTCCAGCGGCAAGCTGCAGCGCGCAGCCTGCCGCCAAGGCTGGTCCGCGCGCACGCTGGATGCCTGGGCGGTGTTCGAGTCGGGCCGCTTCGCGGGCGGCGGCAGCCAGGCACCGCAGGAGGCGGGCGCGGCAGATCCCACCACAAGCACGCTGGCCGGCCTGTGGCGCGAGGTGCTCGGTGGCGATGTCCTGCACGGGCCGGCCGGCGAGGCCAACTTCTTCGCGCAAGGCGGCAACTCCCTGGCCGCCGTGCGGCTGGCTGCGCGCATCTGCCGGCAATGGTCCCTGGAGTATCCGGCCGGGCGGGTCTTCGAGCACCCGCGGCTGCGCGACCAGGCGCACGACATCGACCGGCTGTGCCAACAGCGCCAGCCGGGCACGGCGCTGCAGCGCATTGCCCCGCTGGCCGAGGCCCGTCGCGCCATGCCCCTGCCGCTGACGCCGGCCCAGCAGCGCCAATGGTTTCTCTGGAAGATGGATACGCGCAGCACGGCCTACCACGTGCAGGGCGCCCTGCGCATCACCGGGCCGCTGGATGCAGGCGCCCTGCGTGCGGCCGTGCAGGGCCTGGCCGAACGGCACGGTTCGCTGCGCACGGTATTCAACGCCCGGCCCGATGGGGAGGTCGAGCAGCGCCTGGACCCCCAGGGCAGGCTGCAGCTGCAGCTGCAGTGGCTGGATGCCGCGCAGGCCGCGCAGGGCAAGCCCGCGCAGCGCGAGGAGCACGCCGCCCAATGGCTGCAGGCGCTGTGCGCCCAGCCCTTTGATCTGCAGCAGGGGCCGCTGGCCCGGGCTGGCCTGGTGCGGCTGCAGGCCCATGAGCACATCCTGGCGCTGGTGATGCACCACATCGTCTCCGACGGCGCCTCCATGCAGATCCTGCTGGACGATCTGGCGGCGCTGTATTCCGGCGCCCCGGACAGCGGCCCGGCGCTGCAGTACGTGGACTACGCCGTCTGGCAGCGGGAGCAGGCTCAACAGGCTCAGCAGGCCCAGCAAGGCCAGCAGGCCTCGCTGGCCTACTGGCTGGAACGGTTGCAGGTGCCCCCAGGCGAGGCCCAGCCTGTGCTGGCCCTGCCTACCGACCATCCTCGCCAGGCGCTGGCACGCTATCGGGCGGGACGGCACGGCTTCGAGCTGTCCGGCGCGACCTTGCAGGCGCTGCGCGCGCAGGCCCGCCAGCAGGGGGACACGCTCTTCACGCTGCTGCTGGCAGGATGGCAGGCGCTGCTGTACCGCTACACGGGCCAGGAGGACATCCGCGTCGGCGTGCCCGTGGCCAACCGCGCGCATGCCGACCTGCAGGGCGTGGTCGGCTTTTTCGTCAACACCCTGGTGCTGCGCAACCGCATCGACGGGCGCATGCGCCTGGCCGACGTGCTGCAGCAGGCCCGCGAGGCGGCGCAGGGCGCGCAGGCCCACCATGCGCTGCCATTCGAGCAGCTGGTGGAGGCGCTGCAGCCGCAGCGCAGCCTGGCGCACAGCCCCTTGTTCCAGGTGCTGTTCAACCATCTGGTGGAGGACTGGCAGGCGCTGCAGCAGGTGCCGGGCTGGACGGTGGCCGGCCAGCCGCTGGCGGCCGCAGATGCGCAGTTCGAGCTGACCGTGGAAGTGCGCGAGCGCTCGGATGGCAGCCTGGGCATCAGCCTGGTCTATGCCCGCGAGCTGTTCGAGCCGGGCAGCATGCAGCGCCTGGCCGCCCACTATGCGGCCATGCTGGAGGCCCTCGCCCGGCAGCCCCAATGTGCCGTGGACGAGGTGCCGCTGCTGGGTCCCGAAGAACGCCAGCAACTGGCGGCCTGGAGCTGCAATGACCAGGTCCTGCACGGCGGCGACATCGTGCACCGCCGCTTCGAGCAGCAGGTGGCGCGCAGCCCCGATGCCCCGGCCCTGTGCCTGGGCGAGGCCACGCTGGGCTACGCCGAACTCAATGCGCGCGCCAACCGGCTGGCGCATCACCTGATCGCATCGGGCGTGCGGCCCGGCGTGCCGGTGGGCATTGCCATGGAGCGCTCCATCGAGATGGTCGTGGGGCTGCTGGCCATCATGAAAGCCGGCGCGGCCTATGTGCCCATCGACCCCGAGCACCCGGCCGACCGCATCGCCTACATGCTGGAGGACAGCGGCGTGTCCCTGGTGCTGGTGCAGCCGCAGGTGCGGGACCGCCTGCCGGCCATCTGCAGGGCCCGACTGGTCGATGTGCCGGGCCTGGCGTCCCGGCTGCAGGACATGCCGGCCCACAACCCGGCCGTTGCCCTGCATGGCGACAGCCTGGTCTATGTCATCTACACCTCGGGCTCCACGGGCCGGCCCAAGGGCGCGGCCAACCGCCACCGTTCGCTGTGCAACCGCCTGGCGTGGGGGCAGATGCACCAGCCGCTGGGCCCGGGCGATACGGTGCTGCAGAAAACGCCCTTCGGCTTCGACATCTCCTTCTGGGAATTCTTCTGGCCGCTGACCACCGGCGCACGCCTGGCGCTGGCCGCCCCCGGCGACCACCGCGATCCCCGGCGCCTGGCCGAGCTGATAGCGCGCCACCAGGTCAGCACCATCCACTTCGTGCCGTCCATGCTGCAGGCCTTCATGGCGCACCCGGTGGCCGCCACCTGCCAGGGGCTGCAGCGCATCGTGTGCAGCGGCGAGGCCCTGTCCGCCGAATTGCAGGCAGCCGTGCTGCAGGCCTTCCCCGGCACCCGCCTGCTCAATCTCTACGGCCCCACGGAGGCGGCCATCGAGGTCACCTGGTGGGACTGCCGGGACGAGGGCGCGTTGTCCGTGCCCATAGGCCGCCCCGTGGCCGGGCTGCGTACCCATGTGCTGGATGCCGCGCTCAACGAGGTACCGCGCGGTGTGGCCGGCGAGCTGTATCTGGGCGGTGTGGGCCTGGCGCGCGGCTACTGGCGGCGGCCGGGCCTGAGCGCCGAGCGCTTTGTCGCCGACCCCGCCAGCCGCACGGGCGAGCGCCTGTACCGCACGGGCGACCTGGTGCGCTGGCGCGGCGACGGCCAGATCGACTACCTGGGCCGCGTGGACCACCAGGTGAAGATCCGCGGCTTTCGCATCGAGCTGGCCGAGGTGGAGGCGCAACTGCTGGCCCACCCCGCCGTGCGCGAGGCCGTGGTGGTCGCCCGCCAGGCGGCCGACGGCGCGCGGCTGGCCGCCTTTGTCTCGGTGCAGCAGGGGCAGTGCCTGGACATGGCCGCGCTGCGCAGCGCGCTGGCCGCGGCCCTGCCCGACTACATGCTGCCCTCGTCCATCACCGTGCTGGATGCCTTGCCCCTGAACGCCAACG
>NZ_JTKZ01000841.1:0-29890 GCF_000799035.1 Delftia sp. ZNC0008 | reverse complement strand
CCGCGTTGCAGCGTGGCATCGCGGTGCTCGCGCAGCAGGGCGTTGGCGGTCTCGGGCCGTTCCAGGTCGAGCCAGAGATCGTGCAGACGCTCCAGCTCGCTCACCGTGGCCGGCGCGAAGCGCTGCTGCGAGAGCAGCTCCATGACGGCCGCCTGGCGTTCGGCCGGGGCGATGGGGCTGGTTTCATCTTCCTGTTGCAGCAGGTCGTGCGCCTGGTCCATGAAGGCATGCAGGGCTTCGCCCTCAAGGATGGCCTGGGCGTTGGCGGGCTGGGAGGTGTTCATGGAATCGATAGCAAGCAAGCGAAGCTGGAAAAGCCATGCAGGCCGACAGACCTCAAGGCGGCAACCCGCGATGCTAGCGGGCCGGCCCGCGCCAGGCCAGTGTGGCCGGGCTGTTTTCACGTCCTGTTACATGCAAAAAGCCCGGCATTGCCGGGCTTTCGTTACGCAAGAGGTCGCTGGGCCACCGGGGCCGCAGGGATCGGGTTGGGATCAGTGGCGCACCACGACCTCGCCGCGCAGCGTGAAGGTGCGTGCCTCGGTGATCTTCACATCGATCATCTGGCCGATCAGGCGTTCGTTGCCCGGGAAGTTCACCACGCGGTTGCACTCGGTGCGGCCCATGAGTTCGCTGCCATCGCGCTTGGACAGTCCTTCCACCAGCAGGCGCTGCACCGTGCCCACGCGCTCGTCGCTGATGTCCTTGATGTTGTTGTTGATCACGGCCTGCAGCTCCTGCAGGCGGCGCAGCTTGACCTCGTGGGGCGTGTCGTCGTGCAGGTTGGCGGCCGGCGTGCCAGGGCGGGGGCTGAAGATGAAGCTGAAGCTGTTGTCGAAGCGCACGTCGTGGATGAGCTTCATCATCTTCTGGAAGTCTTCCTCGGTCTCGCCGGGGAAGCCCACGATGAAGTCGCTGCTCATGGCCATCTCGGGCCGGATGGCGCGCAGCTTGCGGATGGTGCTCTTGTATTCCATGGCCGTGTAGCCGCGCTTCATGGCCATCAGGATCTTGTCGCTGCCGTGCTGCACGGGCAGGTGCAGGTGGCTGACCAGCTTGGGCAGCCGAGCGTAGGCCTCGATCAGGCGCGGCGTGAATTCGTTGGGATGGCTGGTGGTGTAGCGGATCCGCTCGATGCCGGGGATCTCGGACACGTACTCCAGCAGCAGGGCAAAGTCGGCGATCTCGGCCGTGTCACCCATCTTGCCCAGGTAGGCGTTGACGTTCTGGCCCAGCAGCGTGACTTCCTTCACGCCCTGGTCGGCCAGGCCGGCGACCTCGATCAGCACGTCCTCGAACGGGCGGCTGACTTCCTCGCCGCGCGTATAGGGCACGACGCAGTAGCTGCAGTACTTGGAGCAGCCTTCCATGATGGAGACGAAGGCCGAGGAGCCTTCCACGCGCGCGGGCGGCAGGTGGTCGAATTTCTCGATCTCGGGAAAGCTGATATCGACCTGGGGCTTGTGCCTGGCGGCGCGTGCATTGAGCAGCTCGGGCAGGCGGTGCAGGGTCTGCGGGCCGAAGACCACGTCCACATAGGGCGCGCGCTTGATGATTTCCTCGCCCTCCTGGCTGGCCACGCAGCCGCCCACGCCGATGAGCACGCCGCGTTCCTTCAGGTGCTTGTAGCGGCCCAGGTCGCTGAACACCTTCTCCTGTGCCTTCTCGCGCACCGAGCAGGTGTTGAACAGGATCAGGTCGGCCTGCTCCGGGTCGTCGGTGGACTCGTAGCCCTGGGCGGCGCCCAGCACATCGGCCATCTTGTCCGAGTCGTACTCGTTCATCTGGCAGCCGAAGGTTTTGATAAAGACTTTCTTGGACATGGTGGGGTTCCGTCAGGCAGCCGCCGCACTGCAAGCGGCGGTCTGCAAAAAAAGAAGATGGCCGGGCCAGGGCGGGCGCTGTGCTCCCTGGCCCGAGCCGCTGCGCCCCGCAAGCTGCGGGCCGCATCCATCGTGTGCGTGCGGTGTGCGCCGGCCTCAGTTGAAGAAGCGGTGCAGCATCGACTTGGGCTTGTAGTGCTTGTCGGCCTCGGCCTTGGTCAGGATCCAGGCCTGGTGCAGCCACTGCGTCTGCGGCTCGATCACATAGCCCACCACGAGCTTGCTGCCCTGGTAGTTGATGGCCTGCACCAGCGTGCGCTCGGGGCTGAACAGGCGAAAGCCCGGGCTGGTGCGAATGGTCTTGCCGTCGATTTCGACCACGGGAAACTGCGCGGTCACGACCAGCTCGCCGAACTGGGCCTGCGGCGGGAAGTTGCGTGTCTCGTTGGAGGGCAGGCCCTGCGCGGCCGCGCCCAGGCTGGCGCAGGCCAGGCCGGCGAGCAGGGCGCCGGCGCACAGACGGCGGACGGCAGAGAAATGGGGCTTGCAGCGGTTCATGGTGTACATCCAGGGGCTGAACCCGCGATTCTACGAACTTGCCGCCGCGCAGGCGCAGCACTCGGGCATTGGGTCAGGTGCGGCCCGGCGCATACAGCACCGCCTTGGGCGGGCGGCACAGGCCCCAGAAGCGCAGGCCGGTCAGCTCGGCCATCTGCACGCCCATGGCCGTGGGGGCGGAGATGGTGGCCAGGGCGGCGATGCCGACCCTGGCGCATTTGCGCACCAGCTCATGGCTGCCCCGGCTGGAGAGCACGACAAAACCGGCCTCGCCCAGGCGGCCGGTGCGCGAGAGGCGGCCGACCAGCTTGTCCAGCGCGTTGTGGCGGCCCACGTCCTCGAGCACATCCGTCAGTTGCCCGTCCAGCCCTGCCCAGCCTGTGGCATGCACGGCGCCGGCTTCGGCGTTGAGCCGCTGCAGCGGCGGCAGGGCATCGATGGCAGCGCACACCGTGGTGGCATCGACACGGGCGATCCAGTCGTGCGCGGGCAGGGGGTCGAAGGACAGGTCCAGCGCCGCGAAGCTGTCCACGCCGCAGACGCCGCAGCCTGTGCGCCCGCTCATGCTGCGGCGCCGGTCCTTGAGGCGCGCGAAGCAGCGCGAGGCCACGTCCAGCTGCACCTCGATGCCGTCCATGCCGGCCGGCAGGCCTGCCGCTTCGGCGGCCACTGCCCGCACCTCGATGCCGTAGCAGTCGGCGCCGCTGTCCAGGATGCCCTCGGTGAGCGCAAAACCCAGCGCAAAGTCTTCCAGGTCCGAGGGCGTGCCCATCATCACGGCGTGAGAGATGCCATTGAACACCAGGGCGATGGGGACTTCGCTGGCCAGCACCTGGGGTTCGGGCTGGAGGCTGACGGCGCCGCCATCGGCGATCCGGTGGCGCACCACCGCATGCGTGCGCAGTGCGGCAATGGCGGGCGCGATGGCGCAGGCAGCATCTGCCGGGCCCGAGTCCGGGGCGGGTGCGGGAGCGTGTTCGGTGGTGGCGTTCATGGCGTGGGCCGCGCAGGCGGCCTGCGCATGATATCGGTGCCGCCGCGCAGCTTCAGTCCAGTAATGCCATGCCCTTGATCTGGGCGAAGACATGCATGCCCGGCGCAATGCCCAGCTGCCGGGCGGAATGCAGGGTGATGCGCGCCAGCAGGCGGGACGGGCCCAGCTGCAGCGAGACCATGACCTGGCCCGGGCCGTCCTCGCGCAGATCCTGCACGGTGGCCGCCAGGATGTTGAGGATGCTGCTGTCTTGCGGGTGCTGCAGGCTCAGGCTCACATCGCGTGCCTGCACGCGCAACTGCACGGTTTCGCCGACGGGGCGCGGGGAGGCCATGACAAGGCGCAGACGCCCGCCATCGAAGCACAGCGTGCTCAGGTGAGCATCCGGATCGTGCTGCCGGATCTGCGCACTGAGCATGGACGCTGCCGTGTCGCCCATGCTCAGCGGCAGGTCCAGCCGTGCCAGCAGTTCGCTGGTGGCGCCGGCCGCGACGATGCCGCCTGCCTTGAGCAGCACCAGGTGCTGGGCCAGGCGCGCTACCTCGTCAATGGAGTGGCTGACATAGACCACGGGAATGTCGAGTTCACGGCGCAGCTGGTCCAGGTAGGGCAGGACCTCGGCCTTGCGCTGGGCGTCCAGCGCGGCCAGGGGCTCGTCCATCAGCATCACCCGCGGGCTGGTGGCCAGCGCCCGCGCAATGGCCACGCGCTGGCGCTCGCCGCCCGACAGGGTGGAGGGCATGCGGTCCATCAAATGGCCTATGCCCAGCAGGGACACGGCCTGCTCCTGGGACACCTTGCGCCGCGCGGCCGGCGTGCGCCGCATGCCGTAGTCGATGTTGCGCCGCACGGTCAGGTGCGGGAACAGGCTGGCTTCCTGGAACACATAGCCCAGCGCACGGCGGTGCGTGGGCAGCCATTGGCTGGCCGCATCGTCCTGCCAGACCTCGCCATTGACGGCGACGCGGCCGCGCGCGCGCTCCAGTCCCGCCAGGGCGCGCAGGCAGGTGGTCTTGCCGCAGCCCGAGGGGCCGAACAGGGCGGTGACGCCGCGCCCGGGCAACTGCAGCTGCACGTCAAGGCGGAAGTCGGCACGCTCCAGCGCCAGGTTTGCGATGATTTCCGAGGAGGGATGGGAGTGCGCGGCGTCGGACATCCGGGAGGCAGAGAAGGCGGTCATCATGCGCGGCGCTCCTCACGCGGCTGCAACAGGTGCAGGGCCAGAAGAACCAGGAAGGAGAACACCACCATGCCGCCTGCCAGCCAGTGGGCGTGGGCGTACTCCATGGCCTCCACATGGTCGTAGATCTGTACCGAGACCACGCGCGTCACGCCGGGAATATTGCCGCCCAGCATCAGCACCACGCCGAACTCGCCCACGGTGTGCGCAAAGGTCAGCACGGCCGCCGTGATGAAGCCCGGCCGCGCCAGCGGCAGCGCCACGGTGAAGAAGCGGTCCAGCGGCCCCGCGCCCAGGCTGGCCGCAGCCTCCATGGGTCGCGTGCCCAGGGATTCGAAGGCACGCTGCAGCGGCTGCACCGTGAACGGCATGGAATAGACCAGCGAACCGATGACCAGGCCCGGAAAAGTGAAGGGCAGGGTGCTCAGCCCCAGCGCCTGCGTCAGCTGCCCCACGGGGCCGTTGGGACCCATGGTCACCAGCAGGTAAAAACCGATCACCGTGGGCGGAAGCACCAGGGGCAGCGCCACCACGGCGCCAATCGGGCCGCGCCAGCGCGAGCGCGTATGCGCCAGCCACCAGGCCAGCGGCGTGCACAGCGTCAGCAGCAGCACCGTGGTCACGCTGGCAAGCTTGAGCGTCAACCGTATGGCAGCGTAGTCGTCGGCGGTAAGAATCATGCGGGGCAAATAGCAGGTGTCCGTAGGAAAACACAGCCCGAGAAACCGGCGCGGCCCAAGTCAGAGACAGCAAGCAAGGGCCGCCCCGCAGCGAGGCTGTCGTCCCCCTTCAGGGGGAAGCGGCGTAGCCGCTCAGGGGGTCAAAGCCCGTAGCCGTAGGAGCGGATGATGGCACGCGCTTTGTCAGCACGCAGGTACTTCATCAGCTCGGTGGCGGCTTCGTTGTCCTTGCCGCTGTGGAGCACGATGGCGTCCTGGCGGATGGGCTCGTGCATGGAGCCGGGCACCTGCCAGGCCGAGCCTTCGCGCAGCTTGCCGTTTTCCATCACCTGCGACAGGGCCACGAAGCCCAGCTGGGCATTGCCCGTGGCCGCGAACTGGTAGGTCTGGGCAATGTTCTCGCCCATCACGATGCGCGGCTGCACCTGGGCCGTGATGCCCAGCTTGTTCAGCACTTCCATGGCTGCCGTGCCGTAGGGCGCAAGCTTGGGATTGGCCACGGCGATGTGCCTGTAGTCGCCGGTCCTGAGGACCTCGCCCTTGTCGTCCACATAACCGGCCTTGGGGCTCCACAGCACCAGCTGGCCGATGGCGTAGGTGAAGCGCGAATCGGGCAGGCCGCGGCCCTCCTTGGCGATCTTCTCGGGCGTGGTGTCGTCGGCGGCCAGCAGGATCTGGAAGGGCGCGCCGTTGACGATCTGCGCATAGAACTTGCCCGTGGCGCCGAAGGACAGCAGGGCCTTGTGGCCGGTGTCCTTCTCGAACTCGGCGGCGATCTTCTGCATGGGCGCCGTGAAGTTGGCGGCGACGGCCACCGACACTTCGGCGGCCTGCGCAGCGGCCCAGCCGAACAGGGCAAGGGCGGCGAAGGCGGTGGCACGCAGGGGCTGGTTCACGTTCATGGGTCTCTCGCTATTCCGTTGGTGAATAGCGCAGTGTAACGACCTGAAAATGCGCATGCAGGGTGCAGGCGTTTTGCTTGGCGGGAAATAACGCTTGGCGGGCATGATGCTGCGCATGACTGCCGCAACCCCCGCTTCTCCCTCAGACCTGGTGCCCGCGCTGGGCCATGACCTGGCCGACCGGCGCATTGCCATCTTGCGGCATATCGCGGCAGGGCATTCGATTTCCCAGGCCGCGCGCGAGGCGGGTGTCAGTTACAAGGCGGCCTGGCAGGCGCTGGATGTGCTGACCAATCTGGCGGGCCGTGCCCTGGTGGAGCGCTCGGTGGGCGGCGCCGGCGGTGGTGGCGCGCGCATCACCGAGGCCGGGCAGTCCCTGCTGGCCATGGCCGATGCGCTGGAGCAGGCGCGCGCGCAGGTGCTGCAGCGCTTTGGCGGGCCCGCCGGCGTTTCTTCGGCGGCTCCCGGGCTGGGGCTGGGCCTGCGCACCAGCATGCGCAATCTGTGGCCTTGCCGGGTTGGTGCCCTGCAGGCGCAGGGCGCCCAAGTCCGCGTCTGGCTGCTGCCCGATGGCGGCGGGGATGCATCAGGCATTGCCGCACGCATCACCGAAGAAAGCGCCCAGTTGCTGGGCTTGGCGCCGGGCCTGCCCGTGATGGCGCTGTGCAAGGCCACGGCCGTGCAGGTGCTGCCTTGGGGGCCGCACTCCGATAGTCAGGGCGATGTGCAGGCCAATGTGCAGGGCATGTTGAATGCCTGGCCCGCCCAGGTCCAGCGCGTGGCCCGCGCCGCCAAGGCCGGGCCGCGCGAAGTGGTGGCCCGACTGCCTTGGGGTGGCAGCGGCGTGGGTTACGCGGCCGAGTCGGAAGAGGGCGGGTCCTGGACCTTGCGCGCAGGGCGCAAGGTCTGGCTGTGGGTGCCGGAGTCCGCCGTGGTGCTGGCCGTGGCTGACTGAGCCTGGTGGGCCGCAGCACGTTGCGCATGCGCTGCAGCGGCTGCAGATTAAGACGGGTCTTATGGCGCATTCAGGGCGAGATACGAAAAATCATGCCGCTATGAACCTGCGCGCCCCGGTGGCGCAGGTTTTCCTGGTGACTGATTCCTCGAAACATCCCTGGCCCCTCCATGAGCATCCTGAAATTCCGCAGGAAAGAGAAAGTGGCGGTCTATACCGCCTTGCTGTGCTCCCTCATCGCGGCGTTCATCTTCTTTGCATCCGAAGGTGTTGCCGACAGCTTGCAGCAACGGTTGGGTGCGCTGGCCATCTGCATCGCCATCGGCGCCTTGGTGACTCTGTTCAATCACTGGTGGTTCAGGGTCTGGGGCTGGCATCTGGTGCCGGTCACCCTGCTGCTGTTCTATGGCGGCACGCTCGTCGCAGGCTGGCTGTTTGGCGGGTGATGGCTGCAATGGCGGTGATGGGAACCTGTCGCCATGCTTTGCGTCGAAGAGCCTTTCCGACTGCCTCATCAAGCCATCCACGGCCTTGCCTCCGCCATGAAGACCACCCTGTCCACCGCCCTGATCTGCCTGCTCCTGTCCGCCCCGGCCCTGGCCCGTCCGTTGGACCCGGCGCCGCTGGATGCTTCGCAGTTCAACCTGGGACTGGTCGGCTTTGCAGGCCAGATCTCGCCCGCCGAGCGGCATCTGGAAGCCATGCTCAGGCGGCCTGAGGCCAATGCCGTCCTGCTGTCCGTGATCGACGATCCGCGCCGATCTCCCGTGGCCAAGCTCTATGCGCTGTGCGGCCTCAAGCGCCTGGGCAGCGGCGGCTACGAGGCTGCGCTGGTCAAGCTGCGCGGCTTTGAGGGCCAGATCTCCGTGATGCTGGGAGACCAGATGTTCCAGGAAGACATCCGCGAGGCGGCAGACCGCATCGAAAACCTGGAGTGCAGCGAAGGCGGCTGAGCCTGGGCACGCCGGTTGCCGGACAAAAAAAGAGCTGCCATCGGCAGCTCTTTGCATTGTGGGGCCTTCTTCTGAGCCGGAGGATCTGAGCCGCTCAGGACAGCTCGCGTCCCTTGAGTTCGGGGATCAGAAAGGCCGTGGCCAGCATGTCCAGCACATAGATGGCCGCCAGCAGGGCGATCGCTACCTGGAACGAATAGCTCATGGCCAGCGCACCGATCACCACCGGGCCCAGTCCGCCCACGGCGCGGCCGATGTTGAACAGCACGTTCTGCGCGGTGGCGCGCGCCTCGGTGGGGTAGGCCTCGCTCATCACGGCGCCGTAGCCGCCCATCATGCCATTGACGAACAGGCCCATGAGGGCGCCTGCCCAGAGCATGGCCGTGGGATCGGACAACTGCGAATAGAGCACGACCATGATGACCGAGCCCAGCTGGAAGATCAGGAAGCTGGGCTTGCGGCCGATGCGGTCGGCCAGCTGGCCGAAGACCCAGATGCCGACCATCATTCCCACCACGGTCACGGCAGTCCAGATCGAAGACTTGGTCAGGCTGAAGCCCAGTTGCTTGGACAGGAAGCTGGGCATCCAGATCATGATGCCGTAGTAGCCGAAGTTCTGGACCGAGGTCAGCACGATCACACCCAGGCTGACCTTGGCCGTGGCGCGGTCCTTCACCAGCAGCTTCAGGCTTTGCAGCACCGGCATGCGGGCCGAGGGCGTGGCGGACTGCTGGCGCTTCACGAAGACCTCGGGCTCGTGCAGCTTGTTGCGGATCACCCAGGCCACCACGGCCGGTATCACGCCCACCAGGAACATGCCGCGCCAGCCTATGAGGGGCAGCAGCAGCGGCGTCAGCAGCGCCGCACCCAGCACACCCATTTGCCAGCCCAGGGCCACATAGGACGAAACGCGCGCGCGGTGGCGGGCAGGCCAGGCCTCGGCAGCCAGTGCCATGCCGATGCCGAACTCGCCGCCCAGGCCGATGCCCGCAATCGTGCGGTAGGCCAGCAGGTCCCAGTAGCCCTGCGCGAAGGCGCACAGGCCCGTGAACACGGCGAACAGCATGATGGTCCAGGTCAGCACGCGGATGCGCCCGTAGCGGTCGCTGAGCAGGCCGAAGAAGATGCCGCCGAACACGGCACCGATCAGCGTCCAGGTCACCAGCGAGCCGGCCTGGCCCGGCGTGAGGTGCAGGTCGGCCGAGATGGCCGACAGCATGAAGCCCAGGATCAGCAGGTCGAAGCCGTCCATGGCATAGCCGACGGCCGAGCCGGCCAGGGCCTTCCAGCTGTAGCCATTGACCTGGGTGGCATGGGCGCCGGCATGCGTGTCTGTGCTGGCGCCGGCAGCATTGGCTGCGAGCGCCCCGGAGGAAGTGGTGGTCACGTGAAGATCCTTGAAAGCCAGGACGGCGCGCGCTCTCGCTGGGGTGCGGCACCGCGCAAAACGCCTGCGCCGCCGGCTGAGCCGGCGTGCGGGCACGCTGCGCGTGTGCTGCATCCTGGGAAGGCGATGGGCACGGGAGTCCTGGTGGGAAAACAAGCTGGGCGGCCGGCATGCCGGGGCATGGCAGGGGCTGCGCGCAAAGACAGAGCGCAAGGTGCAGCGCCAAAAGACCGCTTCTGCAAAAAGCGAAAGCCCTGAATCGGCTGGGCGATCAGGGCTTGGAGGTCGTGGGCAGGCCCTGAGAGGAGAGGGCGGCCCATGCGAGCGGGCGAGATGGTAAGGCAAGTCGCCAGCCAAGGCAAGCTGCGGGGCTTATGCCAGGGTGCTGGGTCTTTGGCCGGGGCGCCAAGGGTGCTCGTGCTAGGCTGGCGCCCGCTGCGGCCATTGCGCCGCTGGCGCGCCCCATTTCTGCCCGGGTCCGCCTATGACCTTGCGGTGCAGTGCGGCGATATCTCGCAGGTTTTGCCAATAAAAACAATTCTCATTACAGTTTGGCATTCCGAGTTCTCCAACCTCCGATCCTTTCTGCCATGCATCCCATCCTGATTGCAGCCGCCCTGGCCCTGGGCGCGGCCGCCCCGATGAGCCAGGCCGCAGCCGCCGGCACCGTTCAACAGCCCGTGAAGAAGAGTCTCTCCGTTGCAGAGGTGGTCAAGCATTACGGCACCCTGGTGCACGCCAATTACTCGGACTCCATCAGCTCCGCCAAGACCATGCAGAAAGCCATTGCGGCCTTTCTGGCGGCGCCCAGCGAGCAGGGCCTGAACCAGGCACGCAAGGCCTGGCTGGATGCCCGGGAGTACTACGGCCAGACCGAGGCCTTCCGCTTCTACGCCGGTCCCATCGACAACGATGAAGGACCCGAAGGCCAGATCAACGCCTGGCCCATGGACGAGTCCTATGTGGACTATGTGGAAGGCAACCCCAATGCCGGCATCATCAACAACCGCAAGGAAGCCATCACCAAGAAGCGCCTGGCCGAACTCAACGAGCATGACGGCGAGGAGAACGTTTCCACCGGCTGGCACGCCATCGAGTTCATGCTCTGGGGCCAGGACCTGAATGACAAGGGACCGGGCGCGCGTCCCTACACCGACTTCGTCGATGGCAAGAAATCCAATGCCGACCGCCGCCGCGAGTACCTGAAGGTGGTGACCGAGTTGCTGATCGAGGATCTGCAGTCGGTGGCCGACCAGTGGAAGCCCGGCTCGCCCAAGAATTTCCGCGCCCAGTTCGAGAAAAAGCCCGACGACGCGCTGCGCCGCATCTTCGTGGGCCTGGGTTCGCTGTCGCGCGGCGAGCTGGCCGGCGAGCGCCTGGAAGTGGCGCTGGCCAGCCGCGACCAGGAAGACGAGCACTCCTGCTTCTCGGACAACACGCACCGCGATGCCGTGACCAATGCCCAGGGCATCCTCAACGTCTGGCAGGGCAGCTACAAGCGCCTGGACGGCAGCGAGCTGCAAGGCCCGGGCATCAGGGACTGGGTGGCCTCCAAGGACAGCGCGCTGGCCGACAGGACCACGCGCCAGATCACGCAGTCGGTGCAGGCGGCCCAGGCCATTCCCGCGCCGTTCGACCAGGCCATCCAGGGCGCGCGCGACTCGGCCTCGCGCGCCAAGATCCAGGCCACCATCGACAGCCTGGTCCAGCAGAGCAAGGACCTGGTGGAGGCGGCCAATGCCGTCGGCATCACCCAGCTCAACCTGGTGGACCCCAAGGCCAACTAAAAGAGCATTCACCCCAAGCGTCCAACCCCTCTCACGCCCATGCGCCAAGGCCGCCGCCCCCGAAAGGGTTCGGCGGCCATGGCTTTTCCAGGGACGTCCCCACCCATGAATCTCTCCCCCTCGCTGCTGGTCGCTGCCTCCCTGGTCCTGATGGGCTGCTCGGCCCAACAGCAGGACACGGTGGCTGCCGCGCCAGCGCGCGCGCCAGTACCGCAGCCTGCTCCCGATCCAGCTCTTTTGTTCGCGGCACCGGGCGAGCCCCTGCCCCCGGGCGGCCAGACCACGGTCCACGCCACGGGCCGCAACGCCTTCTCGCTGCCCGCCGCCAACCTGGACGATGCAGAGCGCACGCGCTTCGTCATCGGCAACTCCTTCTTCAAGCGCAACTGGGTGCAGGCGCCGGCCTCCACCACGGCGCGCGATGGCCTGGGCCCGCACTTCCTGGCGCGCTCCTGCGGCGGCTGCCATGTGCAGGATGGCCGCGCCCAGCCGCCCGACTTCCACAACCCGCTCAAGCCCCAGCCGTTCGCGGGCCTGCTCATGCGGCTGTCCATTCCGGGCGAAGGCCCGCACGGCAGCCCGGTGCCGGAACCGGTCTATGGCGACCAGTTCAACACCGAGGGCGTGCTGGGCGTCAGGGGCGAGGGCCAGCTGCGCATCCGCTATGAACAGGTGCATGGCCGCTTTGCCGACGGCACGGCCTACACGCTGGAAAAGCCGGTCTACGAGCTGGCTGCGCTCAACTACGGCCCCCTCGCTGCCAACCTGATGACCAGCCCGCGCATTGCGCCCCAGGTCATCGGCCTGGGCCTGCTGGAGCACATCCCGGAGTCCGAGATCCTGGCCAACGCTGCCGCCCAGGCGGCCCTGGGCGGCCCCATCAAGGGCCAGCCCAACTATGTCTGGGATGCCTACGGCGAACGCATGATGCTGGGCCGCTTCGGCTGGAAGGCCAACGTGGCCTCCATTGCCCACCAGACGGCTTCGGCCTTCCTGGGCGATATCGGCATCACATCGAAGCGTTTCCCGCACCAGACCTGCACGCCCGCGCAAAAGGACTGCCTGGCCGCGCCCAACGGCAACGGCGCCGAAGGCGTGGAGATCGAGGACCGCGTGCTGGACGACGTGATCTTCTACCAGGCCACGCTGGCGCCGCCTGCACGGCGCAACGCCAGCGACCCTGCCGTGCGCCGTGGCGAGGCACTGTTCCACCAGGCCCAATGTGCACAGTGCCACCGGCCTTCGTACAAGACCGGCGGCGCGCTGTTCCCCGCGCTGTCGCCGGCGCTCAGCAGCCAGGCGCTGTCGGGCCAGACCATTGCGCCCTACACCGACCTGCTGCTGCACGACATGGGCGAGGCCCTGGCCGATGGCCGGCCCGACTTCAAGGCCTCAGGCCGCCAGTGGCGCACGCCGCCGCTGTGGGGCATAGGCCTGCTGCCCGATGTCAACAACCACCAGCGCCTGCTGCACGACGGCCGTGCGCGCGGCGTGCTGGAAGCCATCCTCTGGCACGGCGGCGAGGCCGAAGCCGCGCGCGAACAGGTGCGCCAGTTCAGCGCCGAAGACCGTGAAGCCCTGGTCAAATTTGTGGAGTCCCTCTGATGCAAGACATGCGCATGACCCCTCGCCAAATCCTTTGTGCCGCCGCGCTGGCGCTGCTGGCCGCAGCCCCTGTCCATGCCCAGGAAGTGGATGCCAACATGGCCATTCCCTTCTACAACACGGCCCACGCCGTGCAGGGGCTGTACGGCCAATGGTTCTCGCCCGAGGCCAAGGCCGCGCAGGCATCCGCCCAGGCGCTGAGCCAGGCGCTGCGCGCACACTGCGCGGCACCTGCGGGATCGGCTGCCGCCACGCTGCAGACGGCGCGCCAGGCCTATGTGCAATCGTCGCGGCAGTGGAGCAGCCTCTCGGCCGTGGCCCTGGGGCCGCTGGTGGAGCGCCGCTCGGCACGCCTGGTGGACTTCCGCCCCATGCGCCCGGCCCTGCTCAAGAAGGCCATACAGTCGGCCCCCGCCGATCTGGCCGCCATGGAGCGCATCGGCGCACCCGCCAAGGGATACCCGGCGCTCGAGAACCTGCTGTGGACCCAGCCCGTGGAGCCGCAGACGCCGGCCTGCGCCTATGCCACCCTGGTGTCCGAGGAAATCGGCGCCGAGATGGGCATCCTCCGCAATGGCTTTGCCAAGCTTGCCGCCCAGGACTGGTCCGAGGACGGCGATGCCACCACCGAAGCCATGGCCGAGTTCATCAACCAGTGGGTCGGCGGCCTGGAGCGCCTGCGCTGGGCGGACATGGAAAAGCCCTTGCGCAGTGCGGGCAGTGCAGGCAGCAAGCCCCCCGCCTGGGAGCACCTGGCCAGCGGCAGCACCGTCGAGGTCTGGCGCGCGCACTGGCAGGGCCTGCGTACGCTGGCCGTGAGCGTGGACCGCAAGGTGCCCCGGCCCGGCGTGGACATCGTGCCCATCGAGTCCTACCTGCGCGGCCGTGGCCTCAACCCGCTGGCCGACCGCTGGCTCACGGCCGTCAACGAGGCCGATGCCGGCATGCGCGCCCTGACCGAGCCGAGCGCCAAGGCCGTCGATGCCGGCACCAAGCCGCTGTCGCGCCTCAAGCGCCTCATGGAAGGCGAGGTGGCGCCTGCGCTGGAAGTCAACATCGGGTTCTCGGATGCCGACGGGGATTGAGCAGGCGCTGAATCGCCGCCGCTGGCTGCAGGGCCTGGGTCTGCTGGCTGCCATGCCGCTGGCAAACTCCCATGCGGCCAGGCCGTCTGGACCGGCACGGTCGCTGGCTGCGGCCTGGATGCAGGGTGACCAGATGCGTGTCGGCATCGTGCAGGCCAGTGCGCAGGTGGACAGGCCGCTGCAGGTGCTGCAGGCCCTGGATGTGCCCACGCGCGCCCACGGCATGGCCGCGCTGCGCGACGGCTCCGTGGTCTTTGCCAGCCGCCGCCCTGGTGACTGGCTGGTGCGCCTGAAGCCCGGACAGGCCGCCGAGGATGCGCAATGGCAGTGGATAGAGCCCGACCGCTTCTTCAACGGCCATGTCATCGAAAGCGCCGATGGCCGCCATCTCTACACCACCGAGACCGACCTGGAAGATGCCCAGGGACTGATCGGCGTGCGCGATGCCATCACCTTGGAGAAGATCGCCGAATGGCGCACGGGCGGCATGGACCCGCACCAGCTGCTGCTGGACGCCGACGGCACGCTTATGGTCGCCAACGGCGGCATTCCCACGCAGTCCGAGACCGGCCGGCGCAAGCTGCAGCTGGACCACATGGACTCGTCCATCGCGCGGCTGTTGCCGGCAGAAGGCGGCGCCCGTGCCGGCCTGTGGAAGCTGGACGACAGCCGCCTGAGCCTGCGCCACCTGGCCTGGGGCCCGCAGGTCGCCCACGCGCCCGCGCGCCGCTGGCTGGGCATTGCGCTGCAGGCCGAGCACCGCGACACCGAAGCGCGCGCCGCCGCGCCCGTGCTGGCCCTGTTCGATGGCCACCGTTTGCATGCCGTGCCCCTGCCCGAAGGGCGCGAGCCCCTGGCCGGCTATGGCGGCGACATCGGTTGCGACGGCCAGCTCTTCGCCGTCAGTTGCCCGCGCGTGAACACCGTCACCTGGTGGCAGGTGCCCGGCAACGGCCAGGCCAGCGGACGCTGGCTGCGTGGCGATGCCATGCCAGGCGTGTACTGCGTGGCCAACGCAAGCGTCTCGCTCGATGCCAACGGCCGGCCCCTGCCTGCCGAGCCCGCGCTGTGGATGGGCGGTGCGCGCCAGGCCCAGCTGCGACAACGCGGCCAGGTGTTGCGCACGGTGGCGGTGCCTGGAATGGCGCTGGACAACCACTGGATTGAGCTGAAGAGCCGCCGCTAGCAGCCGGGGGAGGGCGGCGAGCAGGGTGCGCTCCCGGCGTGCCCGCGCTCTGTTCGTCGGGCAAGAAAAAAGGGTCTACGCTTGCACGTAGACCCTTTTCTTTGTTTGGTGGCGCTTCACGGACTCGAACCGCGGACCTGTGGATTATGATTCCATCGCTCTAACCGACTGAGCTAAAGCGCCGTAAGACCTAAATTATATGCAGAATTTTTGGTCGATCCGGGAAGTTGTGCAAATTTCTCGAAATTTCTTTGCGAGAGGCCTGCAGTGCCTTGCCGGAAGACGCGCATTGTAGCGTGTCTTTCAGCAGGTTCAGAGATGTTTGAAGTTTGCGGAGCGCTTGTTGACGAAGGCGTCCATGCCTTCCTTCTGGTCCTGGGTGGCGAACAGCGCGTGGAACAGGCGGCGCTCGAACATGACGCCGTCGGCCAGCGAGCCCTCGAAGGCGCGGTTCACCGATTCCTTGGCCGCCATGACGGCGATCTGCGAGAAGCCGCTGATGATGATGGCGGCGCCCAGGGCTTCGTCCATGAGCTTGTCGAAGGCCACGACGCGGCTGACCAGACCGGCGCGCTCGGCCTCGGTGGCGTCCATCATGCGGGCCGTGAGGGCCATGTCCATGGCCTTGGACTTGCCCACGGCACGTGGCAGGCGCTGCGTGCCGCCGGCGCCGGGGATGACGCCCAGCTTGATTTCCGGCTGGCCGAACTTCGCGTTGTCGGCGGCGATGATGAAGTCGCACATCATCGCCAGCTCGCAGCCGCCGCCCAGGGCAAAGCCGCTGACGGCGGCGATCACGGGCTTGCGGATGCTGCGGATGGTCTCCCAGTTGCGCGTGATGTAGTCGCCCTTGTAGGCGTCGGCAAAGCTGTACTTGGCCATGGCGCCGATATCGGCGCCGGCCGCAAAGGCTTTCTCGCTGCCGGTGATGATCATGCAGCCGATGGCTTCGTCGGCATCAAAGGCCTGCAGGGCCTGGCCCAGCTCGTTCATAAGCTGGTCGTTGAGCGCGTTGAGCTGCTTGGGGCGGTTGAGCGTGATGATGCCGACCTTGTCGGCTTCGACGCGAACTTCAATCATTTCGTAGGCCAAGGGAGTCTCCTGCTGGGGTTGTCGTCGTGATGCTCAAGAATAACCGGCCAGGGGCGCGGGTGCGCGTGTGTGCATGTGCGCGCCTGCACCGCGTTTCACGGCGTGCCGGGAGCCTGCGGGCTGTCGGCGCGGCCGCCCAGCCAGCGTCCCACGGCCTCTTCGTCGGTGATTTCCAGGGCGAGGTTGCTGGGAGACGGGAGCTGTGGAGCGCTGGAGATGGCAGCTTTTGCATCGCCGTTGTCCGTTTTCTCGACCATGGCGGCCTCGCTCAGCAGGGCCGAGCCCCAGGGCAGGGTGAAGGCCAGGATCTGGCGGTCGCGGGCCACCCAGGCCACCATCTCCAGCGCCGTGCCTGCGTACAGCGCCACATCGTCCAGGCGGGTGATGCGCCAGCGTGCGGGCTGTGCATCCTCGGCCCCGGTGGGCAGCTCGATGGCCAGCCATTCGTCGCCGGCCATGAAGCCTGCGCGCTCGGCCAGGCTGCCGCGCAGCACGGTCTTGACGGTGATGCCCTGGCTTTCCTGTACGCGCAGGCCCAGCCGCTGGGCAGTCTGCGCCGGTTCGGCCTTGGCCTGCACGCCCTGGGCGGCCAGCAGCTCGGCCAGCGGCAGGTCGTCGGTGCCGTGCACCCATTGCGTGATCTCGGGGGCGAAGCTGCGCCCGCCCAGCTCCTGCAGCACGGCCAGCACATCGGCCTCGCGCATGGGGCCGCCCTGGCAGCGCTGCCACAGCGCGCGCATCACGTCGTCCAGCGTGCTGCGGCCTTCGCGGCGCAGTTGCAGGTCCAGGGCCAGCGCGACCAGGCAGCCCTTGGTGTAGTAGCTGACGGTCTGGTTGGGCGTGTTCTCGTCCTGGCGGTAGTACTTGACCCAGGCGTCATAGCTGGCCTGGGCCACGGACTGCAGGCGGCGGCCCGGTGTCTGCAGCACCTGGTTGATGGTGCGCGTGACCAGCTTGAGGTACTGGGCGTTGTCGATCAGGCCGGCGCGGCGCAGCAGCAGGTCGTCGTAGTAGCTGGTGAAGCCTTCGAAGAACCACAGCAGCTCGGTGTAGTTCTCCTGCCCGTAGTCGTAACGTGCGAATTCTGCGGGGCGCAGGCGCTTGACGTTCCAGGTGTGGAAGTACTCGTGGCTGATCAGGCCCAGCAAGGTGGTGTAGCCCTCGGCGGCCTTGCGCTCGCCCACGCGCGGCAGGTCGCGCCGGCCGCAGATCAGGGCCGTGGAGTTGCGGTGCTCCAGGCCCCCATAGCCGTCATCGACCACGTTGAGCATGAACACATAGCGCTGCATGGGCGCGGGCGTGGCCTGCTCGCCCGTACCGTGCCAGAAGGCCAGCACGGTCTCGCAGATCCTGCGTGCATCGGCAACCAGGCGCGCGCCGTCGAAGCTGGGCGCGGCGCCCGCAACGACGAAGCTGTGGGGCACGCCCGCGGCCACGAAGTCGCCACGCCAGAAGCTGCCCATCTCCACGGGGCAGTCCACCAGTTCGTCGTAGTGGGCAGCGCGGTACAGGCCCCAGCCGCGCGCATCGGCGTCCACGGCGTCCAGGCCGGTGGCCACCTGCCACGATGCCGTGGCGTCCGATGCAAGCAGCTGCAGCGTATGCGGCGTGTCTTCCTGGCCGTGCACGCGCAGGCACAGGCTGGTGCCGTTGAAGAAGCCGCGGCGGCGGTCCAGCCAGGCCGTGCGCACCGAGCTGTCGTAGGCGCAGAACTGGTAGCTGAGCACCAGCGGCACGCCGGCTGCGCAGTCGACCTGCCAGAGGTTCTTGCCCTGCTGGGCCAGCGCGACGGGACGGCCGTCCTGCTCGGCAGACAGGTCCTGGAGGTTCTTGGAGAACTCCCGCACCAGATAGCTGCCGGGAATCCAGACTGGCAGCGACAGGGTCTGGCCGGCGGCCGGGCGGGCGATGTGCAGCTGCACGCTGAACAGGTGCGCGTCCACATCAAGGGCCTGCACGCGGTAGTGGATGTCCGCTGCGGCAGTGGCAGCGGCGGTGGCGGCGAGGGGAGAGGTCATTCGGGCTCCTGCAGGTGTGGCCTGGAGGCTGCCCGGGCCCGCTGCGGCGGGCTGGAGCCGGGAAGCTCCGGCCAAGGGGAATCAGAGGGGCGGGCCCGGCATCAGGCCCGCGAGGTGGCGATCAGCGCGCGGCTGCGGCCAGGTTCTTCTCGACTTCCTGGGCGCTGATGGCGCCAGGCACTCGGGTGTTGTTGGTGAAGATGACGGTGGGCGTTCCCGTGATCTTGTACTTGCGGCCGAAGGCCAGGTTGCGCTGCACGGCCGAGGTGTCGCATTGGGCAGCGGCCGGTACCTTGTCGCGCAGCATGTGGTCGGCCCATGCACCGGCCTGGTCCTTGGCGCACCAGATGTTGCGCGATTTCTCGGCCGAATCGGGGCTCAGGATGGGGTACAGGAACAGGTAGATGGTGACGTTGTCCACGTTCTGCAGGTCGCGTTCGAAGCGCTTGCAGTAGCCGCAGTTGGGGTCCTCGAACACGGCCATCTTGCGTTCGCCCTTGCCGTGGACGATGGTCACGGCGTCCTTGAGCGGCAACTGCTTGAAGTCCACCGCCGTCAGCTGGTTCATGCGGTCTTCGGTGAGGTTGCGGCGTGCCTTGGTGTCGATCAGCTCGCCCTGGATCAGGTAGTTGCCCTTGGCGTCCGTGTAGAACAGATCCGTGCCAATGCGCACCTCGAACAGGCCGGACATGGGCGTGGGGCGGATTTCGTCGATCTTTTCCAGCTGGGGAATGCGCTCGGTCAGCGTCTTGCGCAGGTTGGCGTCCTGGGCGTGAACACCGAGGCTCCAGGTCAGGCTGGCAGCCGTCAGCAGGCAGGCGAAGAGTTTCATGGCAATGCGGAGGTGGGCGGGGCCGCGTTCAGGCCGGCCGCGCCGTGGTTGAGGGGGGAGTGCGCAGCGCAGTGCGCCACGGAGCACGGGTACGAGTCGCAAATCGGCAAAGGGTTCAACGGCAAGCATTCCTGCATGCCGGGCTCAGGCGCCGCTGCGCGGGTCCAGGCCCATGGCCTGGCGCGCCATCCAGTCCTTGAGCGGGCCGAAGCGCTCGAAGCCCTTCATGCCCCAGTTGCGCAGCATCTGCACCGGCACCTCCGGTCGGCTGAACAGCTGCTGCAGCCCGTCCATGGCCAGGCCCATGGGCGCCAGCGCGGCCTTGCGCTCGCGTTCGTAGCGGCGCAACAGGCGCAGATCGCCCGTGCTGCGCCAGTAGCCGCGCTCCTGCAGCACGCGGGCCAGCGCCTGCACATCGCCCAGGCCCAGGTTCAGGCCCTGGCCTGCCAGCGGGTGCACGTTGTGGGCCGCGTCGCCCACCAGCACCCAGCTGCGGGCCGAGCGTGCATCGCCGTCGGGCATGGAGCCGCACCAGTGGTCGGCCACGGCCTGCTGCAGCGGCCAGGCCATGCGCGGTGCACTCAGCTCCAGCCGGCCCAGTGCGCCCTGGCTGATGGCTTCCAGCCGCGCCGTGAAATCCTGCGTGTCGGCGGCCAGCCAGCCATCGGCCAGCTCGCGCGCAATGGACCAGACCACGGCCACGCTGTGGCCTTGGGGGCCTTCCAGCGGAAGCAGGGCCAGGATGCCTTCGGGCGTGAACCACTGGCGCGCCACCTGGCCGTGCGGCAGCTCGCAGTGCAGCCGGGTGGCGATGGCGTGCTGTGCATAGGGCGTGACGGCGAAGTCCACGCCGAACTCGCTGCGCGTGCGGCTGGCACGGCCTTCGCAGATGGCCGTCAGCGGCGCGGCCACGGGCTGGTGCACCACCTCGACCATGGGCTGGTAGCGCACGGCCTCGGCCAGGCGCTGCTCCAGCGCGGGCACATCGACGATCCAGGTCAGGGCGTCGACGTCCTGGCGGGCAGCGTCGAACAGCACATGGCCGTCCAGGTCGCCAAAGACTTCCATCTGCGTCACGGGCGTGGCGTGCTCGTCGTCCGGCCAGCAGCGCAGGCTGTCCAGCAGGCCGCGTGCGCTGGCATTGAGCGCGTAGGCGCGCACATCGGGCGCGTTGCCGGTGGGAGCGGCCACCACCAGGGCCACGCGCAGCCGTTCCCGGGCCAGCAGGAGAGCCAGGGTCCGGCCTGCGATGCCGGCCCCGCGTATACATACATCAAAGGTTTGCGCCATGGCCGGCATTGTAGGAGTCCGGGCCATGCCGGGGATTCCAACTGGCGCAAACTCCGGCTTTGGCGTGATGTGCCGCAGCCTGCGTCGCCATCTGGCATATTGCCGCCCATCGCATGGCGCCATTCGCGCCATGGATGGCATACACACTCCAGATTTCCCCAAAAAGAGCTATCCGATGTTTGACCAAGAAAGAGACGTGCAGGGCCGCATTGCCCAGTTGTGGGTATATCCCGTCAAATCCTGCGCGGGCATCGCGCTGCAAAGCAGCGGCGTCGGCGCCACGGGCCTGGCCTGGGACCGCCATTGGATGGTGGTCGATGCCAACGGCGAATTCCTGACCCAGCGCGACCATCCGCGCATGGCCTGGATACGCCCCGAGCTGGAGGCCGGCCACCTGGTCCTGCATTTCCCCCAGCTCCCGCCCTTGCGCATCCCGCTGCAGGCCACGGGTCCGGTGCGCCAGGCGCGCGTCTGGTCGGATGGGGTCCAAACCTGGGACATGGGGCCGGAGGCAGCGCGCTGGCTGACCCAGGCCCTGGGCGCGGATTGCGCCCTGGTGCGTTTCGACCCGGCCGCGCCGCGCCGCACCAGCGAGCGCTGGACAGGCGGCGAGGCCGCGCCCGTGCACTTTGCGGACGGCTACCCGCTGCTGGTGCTGAGCCAGGCGGCCGTGGATGAGCTCAACCAGCGCCTACAGGCCGCCGGCCAGCCCGCCGTCGATGCCCGCCGCTTCCGACCGAACATCGTGATCGAGGGCCTCGAGGCCCACGACGAGGACCGGGTCGACGGGTTCGACGTGCTCGATGCCCGGGGCCTGCGGCTGCGCATGGCCAAGCCCTGCACACGCTGCCCCATTCCCGACATCGACCCCGTCACGGCCGTGCAGGGCACCGCCGTGGGTGATGCCATCCGTGCCTACCGCCAGGACGACCGTGTCGATGGTGCCATCACCTTCGGCATGAATGCCGTGCTGGAAGGCCTGCACGACGGGGCTGAACTGGCTGTTGGCCAGTCCGTGGCCGGCGACTGGCAGTTCGCCTGAAACGACAGGAAATGCCCGGTTGACTAAAATACGGGGTTTGTCCCCAGAATCCCTGTAGAAAGCCCTGCCATGAGCCTCAAATGCGGCATCGTGGGCCTGCCCAATGTGGGCAAGTCCACTCTCTTCAACGCGCTGACGAAGGCCGGCATCGCCGCCGAGAACTATCCCTTCTGCACCATCGAGCCGAACACCGGCGTGGTGGAAGTGCCCGATCCGCGCCTGCAGAAGCTGGCCGACATCATCACGCCCGAGCGCATCGTCCCGGCCATCGTCGAATTCGTGGACATCGCCGGCCTGGTGGCCGGCGCCTCCAAGGGTGAAGGCCTGGGCAACCAGTTCCTGGCCCACATCCGCGAAACCGACGCCATCGTCAACGTGGTGCGCTGCTTCGAAGACCCGAACGTCATCCACGTGGCCAACAAGGTGGACCCCATCGCCGACATCGAGGTCATCCAGACCGAGCTGTGCCTGGCCGACCTGGCCACCGTCGAGAAGGCGCTGAACCGCTACAGCAAGGCCGCCAAGTCGGGCAACGACAAGGAAGCGGCCAAGCTGGTGGCGCTGCTGACCCCCATCCAGGCTGCGCTGGACCAGGGCAAGCCCGCACGCACGGTTCCCGTCTCCAAGGAAGACGCGCCCCTGCTCAAGCAGTTCTGCCTGATCACCGCCAAGCCCGCCATGTTCGTGGGCAACGTCAGCGAAGACGGCTTCGAGAACAACCCGCTGCTCGACAGCCTCAAGGCCTATGCCGAGGCGCAGGGCGCTCCCGTCGTGGCCATCTGCGCCAAGATCGAGGCTGAAATGGCCGAGATGAGCGACGAGGACCGCGACATGTTCCTGCAGGAACTGGGCCTGGAAGAGCCCGGCCTGAACCGCCTGATCCGCGCCGGCTTCGGCCTGCTGGGCCTGCAGACCTACTTCACGGCCGGCGTCAAGGAAGTGCGCGCCTGGACCATCAAGGTCGGCGACACCGCCCCCCAGGCCGCAGGCGTCATCCACGGCGACTTCGAGCGCGGCTTCATCCGCGCCCAGACCATCGCCTTCGACGACTTCATCGCCTTCAAGGGCGAGCAAGGCGCCAAGGACGCGGGCAAGATGCGCGCCGAAGGCAAGGAATATGTCGTCAAGGATGGCGACGTGATGAACTTCCTGTTCAACGTCTGAGGCGGCACATGCTGCAGCGGGGCTGCTAAAGCAGCTCCCGCGCTTCTCGGAAAAACCGCGCTTTGCGCGGTTTTTTCTTGCCAGGAACGTTTCATTTCCACGCGCTGAGCCGCCATGGACAATGGCGCCTTTCCATTGGGGAAAGAGAGACCTTGAAATGGACCGCCCGCATTTCAGATTCCATCCCGGCGCCTACGAAGCCGTCTTCGAGCAGGAAGAGGGTGTGTGTTCCTGCTGCGGACAAAACCGCAGCCTCAAGTACGAGGGCCCGTTCTACAGCCAGCAAAGCCCCGACTACCTGTGTCCCTGGTGCATTGCCAGCGGGCAGGCTTGCGAGACATACGACGGCGAACTTGTGGGATACACCGATATCGAAGGCGTGTCGCCTGATCCGGCCGACCCCGAGCCCACCATCGCCAGGGAACTGCTGCTGGAAGTAGCGCAGCGCACGCCTGGCTACAGGGCCTGGCAGCAGCCTGTGTGGCTCACGCACTGCAATGCACCCTGTGTCTTCCTGGGTCACGCCGACAGGCAGACCATCGAGCCTTTCCTTGCTGAAGTCCTGCCCGACATTGAAGGCATCTACAGGAACAATGCGCAGTGGATGCTGGAGCGCATGTCCACGGACGGCATGATTTCCGGCTGCCTTTTCCAATGCGTGCATTGCGACAGGCATCGGCTGCATATGGACGTGGGATGAATCCAATGACCACCTACGCCAGTCTCTCCACCCAGACCGGCATTGCGCTGCCGCCGCTGGAGGCTTGGATAGGTACTGGCCAGCGTCGCGTGGAAACAGGATGCGCGCGTTGAAGGCTCAAAGCAGCGGTCTCATGGTCCAAGTCCATAGAGCGTCAACGGCGGGCAGTTGTGCGGTTTTGCCTCAGATTCCACATAGCGGTTCAAGCACTCCACGTTCAGCTCGGTTTGATGCCGTTCTTCCTTGGTCAATTGCTTGATGACTGCATCGGCTGCAAGCGAATTGCGATAAGAAATCTCTGCTTCCTGGATATGCCGGCGCCAATCAGAATTCTGTGCGGGTTTTCGCTGCCTGATCTCCCGCAGCAGTTGCAATCTCGCTTCGGCAAGCTCATTGAATGCACGCGGAGTGGGATAAAAACCAACGCTGTCGCCAAATGCCTTGATGGCAGCGCCCCAGTCCTTGCGTTGCTTGCGTTTCAGCCCTTCTTCGAAGGATTTTCTTGCAGTCACCTGGTCTGCCTTGGAACCATTCGTCCTGAGCCAATCAGCCACAGCCTGTGGATTGCCCTCCTCCTCCTTGGAGAGCATGGGCGCCATGGCTTCTTTGGAAGAAGCCCATGACAGGTGGGTTGTACTAACGCACAACAGCAACATTGCCAACAGTTTTGCCATCACCGGTCCTGCAGAGAATAAGGTAGCGATAAAGTTGATTCCAGGCAGCTGGCTCCACTGTGATGCAGCCGGCGCTTTCTCTTCCCGGGTGCAGATAGCGGTCGTCCTGGAACGCGATCGCTTCTCCACGGCCAAGATAGAACCATGTTTTTGCATAGGGTGTGATGCTTGAATATCTGATGCCACCATCATGAGGATGGTCCGGGATTTGAATTGGATGTACTCCAATCTCTATCGGATTTTCTGGCCAAGTGAAGGCTTTGACCGAGCCAAAACGGTAGTTGAGAGTCTTTCTGCTGAGGCTGAATGTCAAATTTGCAGAGCTTTTGTATTCAGGTCGTTGAGAGCTGATGTTTCCAGAAATTACGGAGAATTTTTTGTTTCTATGTACACCTTTCGTGATTGTGAAGTAATCTCTCCCGCCACTTGATGTGGTCAAGTCAATCTGCAAATGCTCAGGGATGGAAATAATCTCCCCCGTGGGATCACGTTTGACGCGTAACCATCCATCAGATCCTCCTGTTACATATCGCTTTTTTGGCATATGTAGCCTCTCCTTTTTTAGTTGGATTAATTTTTCTTTTAAACGATATTTTTCCAATTCTTCAAATTACAAAGGGTAACTTTTTGCAATTCGGTGTCGTGCTATCGCCTATCGGGTGTGAGGTTCATGCTCGATGTGTCCGGGTAAGAGGTCGTCGGCTGATGCGAGGGTTGGACCTGGAGCTGTATGATTTCCAGCCGTCTGAATGGTAAGAGCGCGATGTCTGAAATAACATGAATTTGAGTCTCCAGAAAATTCTATTGCTCGTCAATTGACCATGAATCCCCTCATCGACTACGCCAATCTCTCCAACCAGACCGGCATTGCGCTGCCGCCACTGTTGAGCGACCTCCTGGCATCGGGAAAGACCGTCTACGGCCCGGATTGGGCAGCCACCTGGCGCCAGCGCTGCCTGCAGGACCCGCCCTTGTTCATGAGTTGGCAGGACTTCGAATGGATAGACGCCGAAGGCAGCCGGGAAATCATCGAGGGCTGGCTTCATCCTGGCGCACAGAACGGCCGGAGCTTTTTGCCATTCGCCCAGTCGGGCGCCGGCGATGCCTGGTGCCTGACACCGCTGGACGCGCATGGCGTGGGTGTGGCGCTGGTGTTGCACGATGACGAGGCCAGCAGTCTTTCGCACGCCTGCTTCGATGTCTTTGTCTGCGCGGGATTTCTGCAGGCCTTTGCGGACCTGAGCGATCAGCTGGATGAATTCTCGGAGCCGGAGGCTTTGCAATTGTTGCGGGCCGATGTCGCACAGACCACGCGCTTCATGAAGCAGGAGTTGGCTGACTATCTGCAGGATTTCTGCCGGCGTCCCTTGGAGATCAGGCCTTGGCGCGACGGGCCCCGGGCGCGTGTTCGCCAGGTGGCTTCATTGATTTCACAGGATGAACTGGCGGCCGAACTGGACAGGCTGCCCGCCGTGGACCTTTCCTTTCCCGTCGTGGCGCGCTGGGAAGTGCGTTCGGTGGAGGAGGGCGGCACGCGGTCCGGCCCTGCGCCAGAGCCAGAGCCAGAGCCCGCAAAGATCGACTGGCGTACCCTTGCCGCCGATCCCCTGCAGAAGATGGCGGCCATCAGGGCCTGCCAGAGCGAGCATGGCTGCAGCCTGGGACAGGCCAAGGCCATGGTGGACCAGCACCTCGGCGGCCGTGTGAACGCGCACGCCTGACCGGGGGCACGCCGGCGCCTTCAACCCACCATAGCCATCCATCCCGCCAACCGACCGCCTTCACCCTCCAGTTCCGCAGTCCCTCCCATCCGTGCCGAACTCTTCTTCGGGAATGCAAGGCAGATGCTCCGTGGGGGCCTGGACATTGAACTTCCGATCGTGCCGGATCGCTCTGCAGAGGCCCAGGCTGTTTCGGAGCGAGCGCCGTAAGATGACCCGTCGTCACCCGACAGGGTGAAAAGACAGGCCCGAGCACGGTAACGCCAGCAAGAAAGGAATCACGTCCTATGGATAAGCAGGCGCTTGGCGAACGCGATATCTGTACCAAGTTCATCACGCAGGCTATGGAAAAGGCTGGATGGGACGCCCGGACCGAGGTGCGCGAAGAATTCCCTCCGGACGGACTCAGGGCCACCAGCGGGGGCGCAGTATGAGCACCCACCTGCCCGCCGACTATCCGGCGCTGCTGGCCGATATCAAGCAGCGTGTCCGCCATGCCCAGACGCGGGCCATGCTGGCGGTCAATGCCGAATTGATCCGCCTGTATTGGGATATCGGGGCACTGATCGACCAGCGCCAGAAGCGGGAAGGCTGGGGTGCCGCAGTCATCCCTCGGCTGGCCAGGGATCTGCACAACGAACTGCCGGAGGAAAAGGTTTTTCCGAGCGCAACATCAAGCGCATGCTGGCTTTTTATCGCGAGTATCCCTCTCTGGCTGCCACAGCCGGGAGCACAGAGAAAGTGCCACAGGCCGTGGCACAACTTGCCCCCAGCGAAAAAGTGCCACAGGCTGTGGCACAAAGCCGCCTGGCGCCGGGGGTGGCGGCAGATGGCGCACAGGTGTTTTCTCCTGATGTTCTGCTGTCCCTGCCGTGGGGCCACCATGCCGAGCTGATCGCCAAGGTCAAGGAGCCGGGCGCACGCCATTGGTACATGTGCGCAGCCATCGAAAACGGATGGAGCCGCAGTGTCCTGCTGATGCAGATCGAGACAGCCGCGCACCTGCGACAAGGCAGAGCTGCCAGCAACTTCGCCTTGCGCCTGCCTCCGCCGGATTCCGACCTGGTACAGCAAACGCTCAAGGACCCTTACCTGTTCGACTTCCTGACGCTGGAATCAGGTTTCCATGAGCGTGAGTTGGAAACCGGTCTGATCACCCATCTGGAAAAATTTCTCCTGGAGCTGGGTCAGGGCTTCGCCTTTGTGGGGCGCCAATACCACCTGGACCTTGCCGGAGACGATTTCTACATAGACCTGCTGTTCTACCATCTCAAGCTGCGTTGCTACGTGGTCATCGACCTCAAGCGGGGCGATTTCAAGCCGGAATACGCGGGCAAGATGAACTTCTACTGCAACGTTGTGGACGACAGGTTGCGACACGCAACCGACCAACCCACCATCGGTTTGATCCTGTGCCAGAAACCCAATCACGTGCTGGCCGAGTATGCGCTGCGCGGCGTGGACAAGCCCATCGGCGTTTCCGGTTTCGAGCTCACCCGTGCCTTGCCAAAAACCCTGCAAAGCAGCCTGCCCAGCATCGAACAGATCGAGCGCGAGCTGGGAGGCGGGCATGAATGAGCACACCGCCGGGTTGCTGGAAAAGTACCTGCGACAGCTCGAACGCCGCGGGTAGTCATGCGATAGAAAAACACGCCAGCGCTCAACAGGTTGAATTTGACCGTCCGATGGCCCGTGGCGGTCTGCTGTGCCGGGCTCGAAGCCGCCCCTGCAACCCACCATAATCACCCATCCCGCCAACCGACCTCCCTCACCTTCGTGCCCCACCCCACCAGTCCCGCAGCCTCTCCCATCCATGCCGAACTCGTTGCCGTGCTGGCGGCGGTGACCCAGGGCACACCGCGCGTGCTGACCACGGCGGACGGGCAGTTGCTGCCGGCGGGGCCGTTCGAGGTGGGGCACCGTTCGCTGCAGGCCGGCCTGCGCGCCTGGGTGGAGGAGCAGACCCATCACCCGCTGGGCTACATGGAGCAGCTCTACACCTTTGCCGATGGCGATCGCACCGATGCCAGCGGGGCGCGCGTGATCTCGGTCAGCTACCTGGGGCTGACGCGCGAATCCGCGGACCGCAGCGCGGGGCAGGCCGTCTGGCAGGACTGGTACCGCTACTTTCCCTGGGAAGACTGGCGCGGCGGCGAGCCGGCCCTGCTGCGCTCCCACATCGCTCCGCGCCTGCATGCCTGGATGGCCGAGGCGCGCGGCGCCCAGCGTGCGCTGCGGCGCCAGCGCGCGGACATCGCCTTCGGCCTGGACGGCGGGCCCTGGAACGAGGACATGGTGCTGCAGCGCTACGAGCTGCTGTACGAGGCCGGACTGGTGCAGGAGGCGGCCCACCGCGTCCATGGCGCGGCCGCCATGCTGCCTGGCGAGGCCATGCACCACGACCACCGCCGCATCCTGGCCACGGGCATGGCGCGGCTGCGCGCCAAGATCAAGTACCGGCCCGTGGTGTTCGAGCTGATGCCGCCCGAGTTCACGCTGCTGCAGCTGCAGCAGACGGTGGAGGCCCTGGCCGGGCGCGGGCTGCACAAGCAGAACTTCCGCCGCCTGATCGAGCAGCAGGATCTGGTCGAGGAAACCGGCCAGCTCACGGTGGGCTCGGCGGGCCGGCCGGCCAAGCTGTTCCGCTTTCGCAGCGATGTGCTGCTGGAGCGGGCCATCTCCGGCAGCAAGCTGCCGCTGGCCAAGGGCATCGACGGTTCCCCCTGAGCTGCACGGTACTTGCCCGATTGTGACAATGGCTTGACAGCACTTATGCTCGTATCTAGCATAAGTTCCTCGCTCAAGCCCGCAAGGCCGCGCGCCACATTTTTTTGACCTACATATACTCAAAATGAGCATTAATACTGCCAATGCCCTCAGTGCCCGCCTGTCTGTGCCGCCGCTGCCCGACCTGATGCTGGAGCCGCTGGTGCGCTCGGCCCTGCTGGAGGACCTGGGCCGCGCGGGCGACCTGACCACGGATGCCATCGTCCCTGCGGACGCGCAGGCCGAACTGCGCCTGGTGGCGCGCCAGGAGGGCGTGCTGGCCGGGCTGGACATGGCGCGGCTGGCGTTCCGTGCGCTGGATGCGCAGTCGCGTTTCGAGCCGGTGCTGCGCGATGGCAGCGAACTGGCGCCCGGCCAGGAGATCGCGCGCATCCACGGCAGCGCGCGCGCCATCCTCACCGCCGAGCGCGTGGCGCTCAACTACCTGTGCCACCTGAGCGGTGTGGCCACGGCCACGGCATCGATCGCGCGGGCCATCGCCGATACGGGCGCACGCGTGACCTGCACGCGCAAGACCATGCCGGGCCTGCGCGCGCTGCAGAAGTACGCGGTGCGCGTGGGTGGCGGCAGCAATCACCGCTTCGGCCTGGACGATGCCGTGCTGATCAAGGACAACCACATCGCGCTGGCCGGCGGCGTGGCCGAAGCCCTGGCCCGGGCGCGCGCGGGCGTGGGCCACATGGTGCAGATCCAGCTGGAGGTGGACACGCTGGAGCAGCTGGAGGTGGCGCTGTCCCTGGGCGTGGAAGTGGTGCTGCTGGACAACATGGACCTGGACACGCTGCGCACGGCCGTCTCCATGGCGCGCGGGCGCGCGGTGACCGAAGCCTCGGGCCGCATCACGCCCGAGACGGCGCGCGCCGTGGCCGAGACCGGCGTGGACCAGATCGCCGTGGGCTGGATCACGCACAGCGCCCGGGTTCTCGACATCGGCCTTGACACCTGAAATGAGGCACCCCCTGAGCCGCTGCGCGGCTTCCCCCGTGTGCACGGCACCCTCTCTCGCTGCGCGGGAGGGGGGCGTCCGGGCAACCGGCGACACCCTGGCTGCGGGGCGGCGCGGCCGGCTCAGGCCCTTGCTCGGTGTCCCTGAGTTGGGCTGCGCCGGTTTTTTGCACCTAGCCCAGTGGAGCAGTTGCCATGTTTTTTGAAGGGTGTACCTTGAAGCGACGAAGACTCTGGACGCTGGCGGCCTGCGCGCTGCTGGCGGGCGCATCGGGGCTGTGGCTGGCGGCGCCGGGCAAGGCCGGCACGCGCCTGGAGCGGCCCATCACCATCGTCGTGACGTTTCCGCCGGGCGGCGGCACGGACCTGCTGGCGCGGCGCCTGGGCGAGCAGCTGCAGCAGCGCCTGGGCCAGACCGTGGTGGTGGAGAACCGTCCCGGCGCCAGCGGCAACATCGGCGCCCATGCCGTGGCCCAGGCCGCAGCGGACGGCAGCACCTTGCTGATGGCCAACAGCTCGTTCGCCATCAA
>NZ_JTKZ01000051.1:0-2683 GCF_000799035.1 Delftia sp. ZNC0008 | reverse complement strand
CATCGACATCCTGGTCAACAACGCAGGCATGCAGCATGTGAGCCCGCTGCTCGAATTCCCGGCCGGCAAGTGGGACGAGCTGCTGGCCGTCAACCTGTCGGCCCCCTTCCACGCCATCCAGGCATGCGCGCCGCAGATGCTGGAGCGCGGCTGGGGCCGCATCATCAATATCGCCTCGGTCAGCGGGCTGGTGGGCGTGGCGCGCAAGCCGGCCTATGTGTCCAGCAAGCACGGGCTGATCGGGCTGACCAAGTCGGTGGCGCTGGAGTTCGCGACCACGCCCGTGACCTGCAACGCCATCTGCCCGGGCTGGGTGCTGACGCCGCTGGTGCAACGGCAGATCGATGCGCTGGCCGCGCGCGAGGGGCTGGATGCCGACGCGGCGGCCCGCCAGCTGCTGGGCGCCAAGCAGCCCTCCCAGGCCTTCGTGACCGTGGAGCAGGTGGCGGCGCTGGCCGGTTTCCTGGCCAGCGAGCAGGCCGCCCAGGTGCGCGGCGCACACTGGAACATGGACGGCGGCTTTGCCGCCGCCTGACCCCGCCACGCCTCGCCCTGCCCCGCCAAACCCCTTTTCATACCAACGACAGACAAACCCAACCAGGAGAGACAGATGTCCTTGAACGAAACCCATGACGCAGGCCTGCGCAGCTGGGTGGCCTCGGCCAACACCGGCGCCAGCGACTTCCCCATCCAGAACCTGCCCTACGCGGTGTTCCGCCGCGCAGGCAGCCAGGAGGCCTGGCGCGGCGGCGTGGCCATCGGCGACCAGGTGCTGGACCTGGCGCGCGCAAGCGCCCTCAAGGCGCTGGGCGATGCCGTGCAGCCGCAGCTGGAGGCCGCTTCGCAGCAGCGCCTGAACGGCTTCATGGCCATGGGGCCGGCCGCCTGGTCGGCCCTGCGCCTGGCGCTGTCGCGCGCGCTGCGCGCAGGTGCTGCCGCGCAGGACGCCCTCAAGGATTGCCTGCTACCCCAGGCCGAGGTGGAGTACGCCGTGCCGGCCCAGGTCGGCGACTACACGGACTTCTATACCTCGGTGCACCACGCCACCAACGTCGGCAAGCTGTTCCGCCCGGACAACCCGCTGATGGAGAACTACAAGTGGGTGCCGATTGGCTACCACGGCCGCGCCTCCAGCCTGCGCGTGTCGGGCGTGGACTTCCGCCGCCCCATGGGCCAGCTGAAGGCGCCCGACGCCGCCGCGCCCGCACTCAAGCCCTGCGCACGCCTGGACTACGAGCTGGAGATGGGCATCTACACCGGCGCCGGCAACGCCTGGGGCGAGGCGATTTCCATGGACGAGGCCGAACACCACATCTTCGGCCTGTGCCTGCTCAACGACTGGTCGGCGCGCGACATCCAGGCCTGGGAATACCAGCCGCTGGGCCCCTTCCTGTCGAAGAACTTCGCCACCACGGTCTCGCCCTGGATCGTGACGCTGGAGGCGCTGGAGCCCTATCGCACGGCGTTCACGCGGCCCGCCGCAGATCCCCAGCCCCTGCCCTACCTCAGCTCGCCCGCCAATTCCGAGCGCGGCGCGTTCGACGTGCAGCTGAGCGTGGCGCTGGAGACCGGCCGCATGCGCGCCGAAGGCCAGGCCGCCCAGCAGATCACCCACACCAGCTACCGCCACGCCTACTGGACCATGGCCCAGTTGGTGGCCCACCACAGCGTCAACGGCTGCGACCTGCAGCCCGGTGACCTGCTGGGCACGGGCACGCTGTCCGGCCCCACCTCCAGCGAGGCCGGCGCTCTGCTGGAGCTGACCGAAGGCGGCAAGAAGCCCGTGGCGCTGGCCAATGGCGAGAGCCGCACCTTCCTGCAGGATGGCGATGCCGTGATCCTGCGCGGCTGGTGCGAGAAGCCGGGCGCCGCGCGCATCGGCTTCGGCGAGTGCCGCGCCACGGTGCTGCCCGCGCGCCAGGGCTGACAGCAGCCTCCAATCGATCGGGCGCGATGGATTCGCCCGATCGATAGCCACGAATGTCGTGATTCCGACAGCCACGAGTGCATGACACAATTGCTGACATGCCCGCCCCATCGGAAGAAGCCCTCTCAGCACCTCCCGCCACCATCGACTTCGGAAGGCAGGCGGCCCCTGCACGGCAGGAGCCCGCCTTTGCCGAGCCCGGCACCGCCAAGAGCCCCAGCAAGCTGCCGCCCTCGATCGCCAGCGCCTTCGCCGCCGCAGCCTATGCGCTGCAGCACGGCGATGACAGCCCGGCCGCCGACGAAAGGGCGGCCCCCGGCGCAAGTTCCGGCACGAATTCCGGCACGACCAGCTTCACCGGTGGCCAGGGCGCAGGCCTGATGCCCGGCCTGTACGCCAGCCTGATTGGCGAGCCCTCGCGCGACTACTACCTGCGCCTGTTCGAGCGCTTCGACGCGCTGGGCAAGCCCCTGCCCACCTGGAACCTGGCCGCAGGCCTGTTCACCCTGCCCTGGTGCGGGCTGCGCGGGCTGTGGCAAGAGGGCGGCCTCTACGCGCTGGCCGCCGGCGGCACGGGCCTGGTCTGGGGCCTGCTGCTGCGCCCCGCGCTGGGCCTGCCCCCGGCCATTGCCCACGGCATCGATGCCACGCTGGTGCTGATGGCGATTGCCATTCCCGGCCTGGGCGCCAATGCCCTGTACTGGCACCATGTGCGCCGCCACACGCTGCAAGCCATTGGCGAGGCCCCCAACATGG
>NZ_JTKZ01000747.1:0-9505 GCF_000799035.1 Delftia sp. ZNC0008 | reverse complement strand
ATGCCCCGCAGGCGGCCCAGTGCATGCATGCGCGCCTGCCCGTGCTGCTGGAAAAACCCGTGACCGCCACCGTGGCCGAGGCCCAGCGGCTGGCCGCGCTGGCCGATCGCTGCGGCGCCCGGCTGCTGGTGGGCCACCACCGCGCCCACAGCCCGATCATGGCGCGGGCCGCAGCCCTCATCGCCCAGGGGCGGCTGGGCCGCCTGGTGGCCGTGACCGGTGCGGCCCTGTTCTACAAGCCGGACGCCTATTTCGAGGAAGGCTCCTGGCGTCGCGAGGCCGGTGGCGGCCCCATCCTGCTCAACATGATCCACGAGGTCCACAACCTGCGCATGCTGTGCGGCGACATCGTGGCCGTGCAGGCCTTTGCCTCGCATGCCACGCGCGGTTTTGCCGTGGAAGACACGGTGGCCATCAACCTGCGCTTTGCCAGCGGCGCGCTGGGCAGCTTTGTGCTTTCGGACACGGCCGCCAGCGCGCGCAGCTGGGAGCAGACCTCGCAGGAGAACAAGGCCTATGCCAGCTATGAGGACGAAGACTGCTACCTGGTGGCGGGCACCTTCGGCTCGCTGGCCATACCGAGCATGCGGCTGAAGACCTATGCATCGGCCGGCCAGCGCTCCTGGAATGAGCCCTTCGACCTGGATGTGGCCGCCATGGAGCGCGAAGACCCGCTGGTGCGCCAGATGGCGCATTTCGCGCAGGTGGCGCGCGGCCTGGCGCAGCCTCTGGTCAGCGTGCACGACGGCCTGCGCAACCTGCAGATCACCGAGGCCATTGCAGAGGCTGCCCGCATGGGCGCCGCCATCGACACCACGGCGTGACCCGGACATCACCGGCGCGCCATCCTCCATCCATGACATCAAGCCACGGAGCCTCCATGAAAAAGATCCTGATGCTGCACGGCATCAACCACAACATGTTCGGCCAGCGCGACCCCGCCCAATACGGCACGGTCACGCTGGCCGAGATCGACGCCTCGCTGCGCAGCCTGGGCAGCCAGCTGGGCTGCGAGGTGGACAGCTTCCAGACCAATTGCGAAGGCGCCATGTGCGATCGCATCCACCAGGGCTTTCGGGACGGCGTCGATGGCGTGCTCATCAACGCCGGCGCCTGGACGCACTACAGCTACGGCATCCGCGACGCGCTGGCCATGCTCACCGTGCCCGTGGTGGAGATCCACATGAGCAACATCCATGCGCGCGAGCCCTTCCGCCACCACTCGGTGTTTGCCGACATCGTCCGGGGCCAGATCTGCGGCTTCGGCGCGGACAGCTATCTGCTGGGCCTGCGGGCCGTGCTGTCCGCCGTCGCATAGGATGCATGGCGCGCAACTGGCCATGTATCGTCCTTCGAACTCCCTCGCTCGACGCGCCGCATGCCGTGACCAGGCTTCATTGAGATGAACTTCGCTGATCCCGGCCCGCGCCGCTCCGTTTCCTTTCTCCTGCTGCTGCCGCTGCTGCTGGCCGCGCAGCCGGTCGCCACCGATGGCTATCTGCCGGCGTTGCCCGAGATCGCGCGCGACCTGGGCTCGGCCAGCAGCAGCCTGACCGTGTTCATGCTGGCCTTCGGTGTCGCCCAGCTGGTGTGCGGACCGCTGTCCGACCGCTTAGGGCGCCGGCCCGTGCTGCTGACGGGGCTGGCCTGCTACACGGCAGCGGCGGCAGGCTGTGCGCTGGCGGGCAGCGCGGACGCACTGGTGGCCTGGCGCGCCGTGCAGGGCGCGGCCATGGCGGCCATCCTGGTGTGCGCACGGGCTGCGGTGCGCGACCTGTATCCGGCCCATGAAGGGCCGCGCATCATGGCCCGCGGCCTGATGGGCCTGGGGCTGGTGGCCCTGGTGGCGCCGATTGCCGGTGCATGGGGCGTCCAGGCCACCGGCTGGCGCTGGGTGCTGGTGGCGATGGGCGTCTACTCGCTGGCTTTGCTGGCACTGTGCTGGCGCACTTTCAGCGAGACGCGGCAAGTGCCAGCGGAGTCTGCCCCGGTCCTCGCATCCGTACCCGTATCCGTATCCGCTGGCGGTGTGCGCCAGGTGATCGCCGACCCCGGCTTTTGCGCCTGGACGGCACTGGCCGCAGCCACCTACGGCGGCATCTTCTGCTTTTTGCTGCTGTCGCCGATGGTGTACGTCGACCTGTTCGGCCTGTCGCCCGTGCTCTACGGCTGGATTCCAGCGGGCGGCTCGCTGGTCTACATCCTCGGCATCACATGGTGCCGGCGCCTGCTGTCGCGCCACGGGCCGGTGCGCACGGTGCAGCTGGGCGCTACGCTCAGTCTGCTGGGGCCGTGCATCCAGATCGCCGGCTGCGTGCTGGCGCCGACCTCGCCCTTTCCACTGCTGCTGGGGCACGCGGTGTATGCACTGGGCCATGGCCTGCACCAGCCTTGCGGCCAGGCGGGCGCGGTGGGTGGCCTGCCGCCGCAGCTGGCTGGGCGGGCCGTGTCGTGTTCGGGCTTTGCGATCATGTGCGTGGCCTTCTGCGCCGGCCAGCTGGCGGCGCAATTTGTCGATCCGACCATGCGCCACGGTGCCTGGCCGATGGTGTTGCCCATGGCGCTGGCGGGCGTTGTGCTGGTCCTCATCGCCTTTGTCTGGCTGCCGTGGCTGTACCGGGTGCCGTCAGCGCAAAGGGTTCAGCCCCGGTCATGACACTGTTCATGCATCCGCGCGGTATTCCCCCCGATGCTTCATGAACCGGTGGTAGGACATGCGCAGGTGCAGCTGCATCACCTGGCGTGCCAGCTCCCCGTCCCTGGCACGTATGGCGATCACCAGGTCGCAGTGGTGGTGCAGGCTTTGCACCAGCTCTTCGGGCGTGTAGATGTAGAACGACCGCTTGATGATCGGCATGTCGATCATCGTCGCCAGCATGGTCTTGAGGCGCGGCGAGCCCGATGCCTCGATCAGCGCGTGGTGAAAATCCCGGTTGGCTGACTGCACCTCGCCAATGCCGTCGTGGCCAGCGGCAATGCCGGCCTCCATGCGCTGGTTGCTGGCCGCCAGCTCATCGGCCAGCCCCTCGCCGCCGCGTGTGGCCGCGAGGAACGAGGCGTACGGCTCCAGCAGCATGCGCAGCTGGAAGGTCTCCTCCACATCCCAGTCGCTCCACTCCGACACGCGGATACCCTGGCCCGCGCCATCGGTGGCCAGGCCATCTTCCACCAGGCGGTGCAGCGCATTGCGCACCGGCGTGCGGCTCAGTCCCAGGTCGCGGGCAATGGGTTCCTCCTTGAGCTGTTCGCCGGGTCGGTAGTGGCCGCCGATGAGCCGCTGCCGCAGAACCTCGTACGCCTTGTCTTTCACGTTTTGCACTGTGTTTGCACCAGGTGGGTGGGGATGGTGCGCCGATTCTAGGTGACGACGGAAGGGCTCGCTGCGGTGCTCTTCATCCAGAAAAGTACAAAATAAGTACAAAAATTCGCAGTTCTACGGGAAATCTCTATGAATGGATCTGGGGTGCACTCCATAGACTGCGATCAATGTTTTAAATTTGTACTTTTATGAAGTTCGCAATACTGGGTGGTGGAATGGTCGGCGCCTGCTACATGCAGGCCTTTTTGGAGCAGGGGCACAGCCTGGTGGGCCTGTGCGACCTGCAGCCCAACGCTGCGGTGGCCGACGCCGTGCAGGCCGCTGGCGCGCAGGTGCATGCCGCGCCCGGCGCCTGGCTGGCCGAGGCCGACGTGGTGGTGAGCGCCGTGTTCGGCACCGTGGCGCGCAGCCTGTTCGAGGCCTGCCTGCCCCATCTGCGCGATGGCGTGGTCTATGTGGACATGACCACGGCCGACCCGCAGGAGATGCGCGAATGCGGCGAGCTGGCCCGGCGCGTCGCCCAGGGCAGGGCGGTGCACTTCGTGGACGTGGCCATCACCGGCGCGGTCAACCTGGGCGGCAGCAAGACGCCGCTGCTCGTGGCCGGTGGCAAGGCCGGTTTTGTACAGGAATTGTTCTTGCCCTTTGGCGGCTCCGTTCGCGTGGTGGGCGGACAGCCGGGCGATGCCGCCGCGCTCAAGCTCCTGCGCAGCATCTACACCAAGGGGGCCGAGGCGCTGGCCGTGGAGTGCCTGGTGACGGCCCAGCAGATGGGCCTGCGCGAGCAACTGCATGCCGTGCTGCAGGACATCGACGAGACACCGCTGCGCACGCTGATGGAGTCCATGGTGCGCACGCACATCCCGCATTCCGCACGCCGCCGCAACGAGGTGGCCGAGGCCCGGCAGCAGATGGCCCGCAACGGCCTGACGCCCATCGCCTTGACCGCCGTCGAGGCGCTGTTCGCCGACACGGCCCGGGCGCATGCGGTGCAGCCCTTCACCGGCACCTCCACCGACGAGGCCATCGATTGGCTGGGCAGCCACGTGCTCGCCAGCCAAGCCTGATCAACGTACCCCTGCGCCAACCGACACCACCAAAGGAGACATCCGCAATGACGACCCCGACCCGACGCCGCCTGGCCCTCGCCGGCCTGCTGGCACTGACCGCTGCCGCCATGGCTCCGGCCCATGCCCAGGGCACCTATCCGCAGCGCCCCATCAGGTTCATCGTGCCCTTTCCGGCCGGTGGCGGCACCGACAACCTCACGCGGCTGGTCGGCACCAAGCTCACCGAGGCCCATGGGTGGGCCATCGTGGTGGAGAACAAGCCCGGGGCCGGTGGCAACCTGGCTCTGGACCAGGTGGCCAAGGCCCCCGCCGACGGCCTGACCCTGGTGATGGCGCAGACCGACAACGTGGTGCTCAACCCGCTGCTGTACTCCAAGCTCACCTACAACCCCGACAAGGACCTGCGCGCCGTGGCCCTGGTCGCAGCCGGCCCGGCCGTGCTCGTGGTGAATGCCGATTCCCCGTACAAGTCCCTGGACGACATCATCCAGGCGGCGAAGAAGGAACCCGGGCGCCTGAGCTTTGCCACGCCGGGCACCGGCACCATTTCGCACCTCATCAGCGAGGCCTGGCAGAAAAGCTCGAATGTGAAGTTCACCCACGTGCCGTTTCGCGGCATGGCGCAGGCCATGCCCGACCTGCTGGGCGGGCGCATCGACATGTACATGGGCTCCATCCCCACGCTGCTGTCGCACATCCAGTCGGGCAAGGTGCGCGCCATCGGCGTGACCACCGCGAGCCGCTCCAAGCTGCTGCCCGACGTGCCGACCTACACCGAATCCGGCATCAAGGGCGTGGAGCTGGCCAGCGTGTGGGGCGTGATGGCCCCGGCCGGCACCTCCGACGCCATCGTCAGGCAGCTCAACGAAGCCATCAACAAGGTGGTGAACGCACCCGACACGGCCAGGAAGATCGCCGACTCCGGCGCCGAACTCATCACCGGCACACCGCAGGACATGGCCAGGCTCTACGCCAGCGACCGCGCACGCCTGGCACCCATCGTCAAGAGCTCTGGCACCACGCTCGATTGAGCGGCACGGCTTTCATTCCATCCACTCTGAGCACCACACCATGATCGGTCTTCAAATTCTGAAGCGGCAACGCGCTGTCAGCCTGGATATTGCCAGGCGCTATCTCGACGTGCCTGTCGCCAACGTCAGCGACTGCATGGCCCGCATGACGGCTGGCGGCGCGCGGCTGCGCCCCATGCACGGCGGCGGGCGCATGGCCGGCCCCGCGTTGACCATCAAGACACGCCCGGGCGACAACCTCATGCTCCACAAGGCACTTCAACTGGCCAGCCCAGGTGACGTGATCGTGGTGGATGCGGGCGGCGACGTCACCAACGCACTCATCGGAGAAATCATGGTCGGAGACGCCATGCGTCGCCAGCTGGGCGGGATCGTGATCAATGGCGCGATCCGCGACGCGGCATGGATTCGTGCAGGCAGCTTCCCGGTATTCGCCGCGGGCGTCACGCACCGCGGACCCTACAAGGATGGCCCGGGCGAAATCAATGTGCCTATCGCCATCGATGGCATGGTGATCGAGCCCGGTGACCTCATGATTGGCGATGACGATGGCTTGCTGTGCGTACCCTATGCGCAGGCGCAGACCTTGCTGGATGCAGCACACGGAAAGCAGATGGTTGAGGCCAAGATGGTGGCCGACATTGCTGCCGGTACCTACAGCGCGCCATGGATCGACGAGACGCTCAAGCGTCTGGGCTGCCCGATTCAGCCGTAGCGCCGGCGCTGCAGCATCCATCCTGCACCCATCCATCACCCATCACCCATCACCCGTCCGCCTCAGGCCTCGGCCAGCGCCTTCAGATGGCTTTCCAGGCCACCCGTGCCGCTGGCCGCGTTCACATGGTCGAAGTAGCCGTACCAGCCGCTGGCCTTGATGCCCGCCAGCAGGGCATCGCGCGCGGCAGTATCGGGAAAGCGCCAGATGCCCAGGAAGCGGTGCGGGCTGGCCTGGTCCAGGCCGCGCTCGGTCTCGGCCAGGGCCAGCACCTGCACGCCCATGGCAGCCAGGCTGCCCATGGCGCTGGCAACCCCTTCCAGAAACTGCTGGCGCTGCGCGGCGGGCAGGGCCAGCCAGGCGGGGTTGGGGGAATAGAGCTCGACCAGATAGTGGGACATGGTGTTTCCTGGGGTTGAGGCGCTGTGCGCCAGGTGTGTTGTCGGCATATTGTATGGTGGCTAATCATATATTTTCCTGATGAAACACCTTGGAGGGAAATGCTGCCACCGCCGTCCTGGCGACCGGTCGGCCCTACACTGGCGCATGCACGAATTCAGGGTGATGGTTGTCGGGGGATATGGCTTTTTCGGCAGCCGGCTGGTGCGCCGGCTGGCACGGCAGAAGGCGCTGCACATCGTGGTGGTGGGCCGCTCGGGCGCCAAGGCACAGGCCTTGGTCGATGCGCTTTTGCCCGATGCCCATGCCGGGCTGTCCGCCGTGGCGGTGGACGCCATGGACCCGGGGCTGCAGGCCCGGCTCCAGGAGCATGGTATCCATCTCCTCATCCATACCTCAGGCCCTTTCCAGGGGCAGGACCATCGCGTGGCACAGGCCTGCGCCCATGCGGGTGTGCACTACGTGGACCTGGCCGATGGCCGCGACTTCGTCGGCGGCATCACCGCCCTGCAAGCCGCTGCGCTGGCCCGGGGCGTGCTGCTGACCAGCGGGGCCAGTTCCGTCCCCGCACTGTCCACGGCGGTGGCCGATCGGCTGGCAGGCGGCATGGCCTGCGTGGATTCCATCGACATAGGCATCAGCCCCGGCAACCGCACGGAGCGCGGCCTGTCCACGGTGGCCGGCATCCTGAGCTACTGCGGCAAGCGCCTCGCGTCCGCTGGCCCGCAGCCGGTGTTCGGCTGGTCGGGCAGCTGGCGCCACCGCTATCCCGAGCCTGTGGGGGCGCGGCTGCTGTCGCCCTGCGATGTGCCTGATCTGGTACTGCTGGCACCCCGGTATGCGGGCAAGCCTGGCGTGCGTTTTGGCGCGGGGCTGGAGTTGGCATTTCTGCACAGGGGCATGAATGCCATGGCCTGGCTGGCGCGCCTGGGCCTGGTGCGCGACTGGTCGGTGCACGCCGCGTGGCTCAAGCGCGCGGCGGACTGCTTCAAGGACTGGGGCAGCGATGCGGGTGCCATGCATGTGTGCGTGCGTGGGCGGGACGCACAGGGCTTCGTGCAGGAGCGCCTCTGGGTGCTGGTCGCCGGGTCGGGCGACGGCCCCTATGTGCCCACGCTTGCCGCCTCGGCCCTGGCGCGGAAGCTGGCGGCAGGCCAACTGCCCGCTGTGGGCGCCATGCCCTGCATGGGCCTGCTGACCCTGGAGGATTTCGAGCAGGAGGCCCGTGGCCTGGACATCCGCATGAGGGAGATCCATCCATGAGTCGGAGGCTGTCCATGTACGAGCAGGCCATGGGCGAGCGCTTTGCCCGGCTGGACCCCGCCGTGCAGGCCTTCCACCGCCTGACGGGCCGCCATGAGCTCCATGGCTGGGTCCGCACCCAGGCGCCGCAGTCCCTGGCGGCCCGGCTGCTGGCGCTGTGTCTGGGCACGCCGCTGCGCGCCAGCGAGGGGCCCATCCGCTTCGCGCTGCATGCCCAGCCCCAGCGTGAGGTCTGGACCCGCCACTTTCCCGCGCAGACCATGCGTTCCAGCCTGCGCCTGCAGGACGGGCAGATCATCGAATCCCTGGGCGCAGCGCGGCTGAGCTTCGGGTTGGAGGCCGATGGCAATCGGCTGGTGATGCGCCTGCGCAAGTTGCGCTTTCTGGGCATGGCCTGCCCGGCCTGGCTGGAGCCGCGCATCGTGGCCGAGGAGCGCGGCGAGGGGGATCGCCTGCATTTCCACATCGAGGCAGCCGTGCCCTGGGTGGGCGTGGTCGCCAGCTACAGCGGGCATCTGCAATTGCCCACGGTGCGGCAAGACACTTCAGTGCCCAAGGAGGGCGAATCATGATTGTGGTGTTCGACGGCCAATGCCTGCTGTGCAATGGCTGGGTGCAGTTTCTGCTGAGGCACGACAGGCGCGGCAGGTTCCGCTTTGCCTCCATCCAGGGCGAGGCCGGCGGCAGGATGCTGGCCGATGCAGGCCTGCGGGTCGAAGGTCTGCAGACGCTGCTGCTGGTGGATGGGGACCGTTCCTGGCAGCACACGGACGCCATCCTGCGCGTGCTCCATGGCCTGGGCTGGCCCTGGCGGCTGGCATGGGCGGCGTGGCTGATTCCCCGCCCCCTGCGCGATGGGCTGTACCGCTGGCTGGCCCGCAACCGCTACCGCTGGTTTGGCCGCAGCGCGCAGTGCATGGTGCCCGATCCGCAGGTGGCCGCGCGCTTTCTGGACTGAGCGGCTGCGGCCCGCCTGCATGCAGACGTCCACCAATCATTTCTGCTTTGCATATGCGGCAGGCGTGTTTGCGCCAAGCGGAGTCGGCCCTTAGGCTGGCGCGCTTTGCCAGCACCATGTCCAGCCCTGCCACAAGCTCCCCTTCCCAATCCGGCGCATTCGCCACTTCCCCCCAACCCGCCACGGCGTTGCACCGTGCCACGCCCGCCACGCTGGCGGCCGTGCTGGAGCAACTGCCCCCGGCCCAGGCCCGATGGGCGCGCGCCGCAGGCTTTGATGCGCAGCCGGGCCGCATCCTGCTGTTGCCTGGCATGCAGGCTGAAGTGCAGAGGGAAGGGCAGAGCGAGGGCACTGCCCTCGCTGGCGTGCTGGTCGGCGTGGACCCGGACCAGCTGCTGTGGCAGCTGGCCGGCCTGCCGGCGGCGCTGCCGCCCGGCACCTATGCGCTCGCCGATGCGGATGAGGCTCAGAGGCCGCATCTGCTGCTGGGTTGGGCACTGGGCGCGCTGCCATCGACCCGCCAGGCGCGGCAGTCGGATGCGGCAACCGCTCCATCACTCGCTCTATCACTCGCTCGGTTGGTGGCAAGCCCCGATGAGCAGGCCGCCGTCGCGCCAATGGCTGCCGCCATTGGCGAGGTGCGGCGGCTGGTCAACCTGCCTGCCAACCAGCTGGGTCCCGAACAGCTGGCCCAGGCCGTGGCCGACCTGGCCGCGCGCCATGGCGCGCGCTACCGGCAATGGGACGCGG
>NZ_JTKZ01000605.1:0-11655 GCF_000799035.1 Delftia sp. ZNC0008 | reverse complement strand
CAAACGCCGTGCTCGCCGCACCACTGCGTGACCGCATCGCGGAAATCCAGGCACAGCGGCGACAACCTGGCGCCTGCACGCCAGCAGACGGCCAGCTCATGGCTCCAGGCCATGCCTTCACCGCACAGGGCCACCAGGCACTGGCCCTCGGGCTGCTGCAAGGCACGCGACAGCATCAGGCCGAGCAGGTCCGACTGACGCAGCAGCTGGGCAAAGGCCACGGGCGAGGCCGTGCTTTCCACTGCCACACGCGGCGGTGTCAGCCCGGCCAGGGCGAACTTCTCATCCAGCCATTGCCGCAGGTACAGCGAGGCGGCCGGCATGGCCCAGCGCTCGCCCACCAGATCCGGCCAGCCGCGCAATCGGCGAAGCCTTGGATGGCCCTCGCGCGCCACGATCTGCATGCGCATGGGCCCCAGCGGCAGGCACTCCACATCCGCAGGAATCTGCGCCGGCACGGCCACCAGGGCCAGGTCGATGTGGCCCTTGCGCAGGAGGGTCATGAGGTGCGCGCTCAGATGGGTTTCTATTGAAAAGGTGGCCAGCGGGCGCTGTACGAAGAAGCGCGCCAGCAGCGGCGAGACCAGCGACGGCATCAGGTAGGGAATGGAGCCCAGGCGCACTTGGCCGGCATGGCTGGCGCGCTGATCGTCCAGCGCGCTGCGCAAGGCCTGCATGGACTGCAGCACGCCGCGCGCATGCGCAAGCATGCCGGTGCCCGTGCGGGTCAGGGCCAGCCCCTTGGCCGCGCGCTCGAACAGGGCCAGGCCAGCCTCGTCCTCCAGCCGCGCCATGGCCTTGGACAGTGCCGACTGGGTGAGTCCCCTGGACTCGGCCGCCCGTTGCTGGCTGCCGTGCTCGGCCACGGCCACAAACAACTCCAGGTCATCGATGCGCATGCGGTATCCCTCCACGAATGGCCCGCGCGCATTCCCGCATGCCCGGCAGGCATTCCAAGTTTCCACATGGGAATACCGGCGCACCAGGGGGATACCTAGACTGGTTTTTGTCGCCAGCCGTGCCAGACCCTTCCCAATCCACAGGAGACAGACATGCGGCAACCCTTGCAAAGAGCGCAGCCCCCATGCGATGGGGCAGCCATGACACGCCGCCGATTCGGTCTGTGCGCTGGAGCGGGGCTGCTGGCCCCGGCGGCCATGGCGGCCGCGCCGGACGGGCCGGACGGACCTTCCCGCTATCCGCGCAGACCCATCACCATCGTCGTGCCGTCGTTGGCAGGCAATGTCAACGATGCCGTGGCGCGCCTGCTGGGCCAGGGCCTGACCGAGCGCTGGGGCCAGCCGGTGGTCATAGACAACCGTCCGGGCGCTGGCACTACCACAGGCACCAAGCTGGTGGCACGGGCACCTGCCGATGGGCACACCGCCTTGCTGACCTTCACTGCCCATGTGCAAAACCCGGCCCTCTATGCGCAGGTCGGATACGACCCGATTGCCGACTTCGAGGCCGTGAGCCTGGTCGCAAAATCCTCGGTCATCCTGGCCGTCTCGGCGGACTTTCCGCACCGCAGCCTGGCCTCCCTGGTACAGGCCGTGGCAGCGGAGCCGGACAGGTACGCCTACGGCTCCTACGGCGTAGGAACCACGGGGCACATCCTGGGCGAGCTGCTCAAGCGCCAGGCCAGGCTGAAGATGGCGCATACGCCCTACAAGGGCGGCGTCCCCCTGGGCAACGATCTGGCGGCAGGCCACATTCCCATCGGACTGATCGCCGTGGGCACGGCCATGCCGCTGCTGCAGGCGGGCCGCATCGTGCCCGTGGCCATCACCGGGGCCCGGCGCTCGGCCCTGCTGCCACGAGTGCCCACCTTCCTGGAGCTGGGCTACCAGGGCTTCGAGCCCGACGCGTGGATGGGACTGCTGTTTCCAGCCGGCACACCGGAGGCCATCACGACGCAACTCTCACGCGAAATTGCGCACTTGGTGCGGCAGCCCGCCATCGTGCAGCGCCTGCATGACCTGAACCTGGAGCCTGTGGGCAGCACGCCCCAGGCCTTTGCCGCCACGCTGCGCACCGACCAGGCCAAATGGGCGCAACTGGTGCGCGAGCTCGACATCCGGCTGGAGTAGAAATGCCCGACAAACACTACCAAGCCCTGGTCTGCACCCACTGGGGCCACTGGAATGAACTGGAACTGCAGGCACTGCAGCGGCCCGCGCTGGCACCCGGCCAAGTCCGCATCCGTGTACGCCATGCTGGCATAGGCTTTGCGTTGAGCCTGTTCGTCGCCGGCACCTACCAGCGCCGCCCGCCCCTGCCCTTCACGCCGGGCACCGAGGTGGCGGGTGAAATCATGGAGGTCGCCCCCGATGTCCGCCAGTTGCGCCCGGACCTGCGCACGGGCCAGCGTGTCATTGCGGCCTTGGACTGGGGCGCGCTGGCGCAGGAAGCGGTGGCTTCGGCCCACACCGTCTATGCCCTGCCCGATGCCGTCCCGCTGTGCGCAGCGGCCGCCCTGCCCATCACCTATGCCACCTCCTGGTCGGCACTGCAGTGGGCAGCCCGGCTGCAGGCCGGTGAAAGCGTGCTCGTGCACGGAGCCAGCGGCGGCCTGGGCATGGCGGCCGTGCAGATCGCCAGCCACCTGGGCGCGCAGGTCATCGCCACGGCCAGCACCGGGGAAAAACGCTCGGCAGCGCTGGCCCATGGCGCCGCCCATGCGCTGCCATCCGACGCCGTGGCGCTGCCCGTGGCCGTGAAGGCGCTGTGCCCCGGAGGCGGGGTCCAGGTGGTCTTCGACCCCGTGGGCGGCGACCTGACCGACGCCTCCCTGCGCTGCATGGCGCCCGGAGGCCGCCTGCTGGCCATGGGCTTTGCCAGCGGGCGCATTCCGCAGATTCCCGCCAACCTGCTGCTGGTGAAGAACCTGGGCGTGCTGGGCTTCAACTACGGCCGCTATATCGGCTGGGGACTGACCGACGAGCGTGCTGTCCACGCACCGGCCGTGCAGGCCCTGGTCGGGCAGATCACGCAGGCCATCGCCAGCGGAGCCATTGCGGCGCCGCGCACCATGCACTTTCCCTTGCCGCAGTGGCAGCAGGCACTGGACACCACCATGTCCCGCCGCGCCGTGGGCAAGGTCATCCTGGATTTCTGATGTCTTCGACTCCCCACCCATTCGACGATGAGCCACTGCTGGCCGGCATCACCGTCCTCGACATCAGCCAGGGCGTGGCCGGCCCCTATTGCGGACTGCTGCTGCGCCAGCAGGGCGCGCGGGTGATCAAGATCGAACCGCCCGGGGGCGACTGGAGCCGCCAGATGGGCAAAAGCCGTGATGGCCAGACCGCCATCTCGGTGGCCTGCAACGCCGGCAAGCACAGCGTGGTGCTGGACACGCGTGCGCCCGAAGGGCGCGCGGCGCTGCAGGCGCTGGCCTTGCATGCCGACGTGGTGCTGCAGAATTTCCGACCCGGCGTGGCGGCCCGCATGGGCGCTGATCCCGTGCAACTGGCCGCAGGCAACCCGCGCCTGGTCTATGTGTCCATCTCCGGCTATGGCAGCGAGGGGCCGATGGCCGGCCTGCCGGCGCTGGACACGACCATGCAGGCCTACGGCGGCCTGATGCACACCAACCGCGACCCGGCCACGGGCCAGCCCCGCCGCATCGGCCTGCTGCTGGCCGACCTGGCCACGGCCCTGTATGCCGCCCAATGCGCCACGGCAGCGCTGTTGCGGGTTGCACGCACGGGCCGGGGCCAGCACCTGGAACTGTCCATGCTGCAGGTCTGCGCGGCCCTGCAGTCCTACCTGGTCATTGAAGGCGCCCTGTTTCCCGGCGCGAAGGCCTCGCCCTTCAACGCGCCCACGGGCCTGTTCCCCGTGGCCGATGGCATGCTCTACCTCAGCATGCTGGACGACGCCATGTTCGCCCGCCTGTGCAAGACCATGGGTTTTGACGATTGGCTGCAGGACCCGGCCCTGCGCAGCAGCGCGGGCCGGCTGCCGCAGGCGCAGCACCTGTCTGCCCGGCTGGCGCAGGCCCTGCTGCACCAGCCACTGGCCCATTGGGAGCGGCTGTTCAAGCACAACGACATCCTGTTCGGACGCGTGCGCCACCCCTTTGAACTGCTGGACGATCCCCAATCGGCTGACCTGTTCCAGCGCACGCCCGACCACTGTGCCTGGCCAGGCCTGCCCCTGCCGCGCCTGCCGGGACAGACGCATGCGACGGATGCCCAGGCCCTGGTGCCGCCCGCGCTGGGCGAACACACGCAGGCCGTGCTGCGGGAGTTCGGCCTGCGCTGACTACTGGCGCCAGGGCAGGCCGCGCAGGCGCCAGCCGCCGACATGGCCGCGCTGGCCGTTGGCGTCCACATCGCCCTCGAAACCTTCGAGGATGTTGTAGGCCTCGATGCCCAGTTGCGCCGCGCGCTGGGCGGCGGCCACCGAGCGCACGCCGCTGCGGCACAGCAGGACCACCTTGCCGCCTTCAGGCACGGCGGCGCGCAGCTGGCTGTCGAAATCGGGGTTCATCGCCATGGACGGCCACTGCTTCCAGGCCACGGCCACGGCGCCGGGTACGCGGCCCACCCACTCGCGCTCGGCATCGGTGCGCACGTCCACCAGCACGGCTTCGCCGGATTGCAGCCATTGCCAGGCGAGTTCGGGAGGAATGTCGCCTGCATAGCCCTGTGCGGGCTGGACGGTCAGGGGAATGGCTGCGGGAACGGGAGCGCTTGCGGACATGGATTGGCTTTCTTGATAGGACGCGGTTGTGTGCCCGGCAAGAATAACCGTCCAGCCCGACTGGCGCCGCCTCGCCGGTGCCCGGATCGCCTATTCCCAGGGCGGCAGCAGCCTGTCGCGCAGCACCTGGCGCTGCGCCTCCCAGCCCGGCATCACGCTGGCCACCGTGGCCCAGAAGCGCGGGCTGTGGTCCATGTGGCGCAGGTGGGACAGCTCGTGCACGACCACGTAGTCGATGACCTCGGGCGTGTGCTGCATGAGCCGCCAGTTCAGGCGGATGGTCCCTGCAGTGTTGGCGCTGCCCCAGCGCGTGCGCGCGCTGGTCAGGCGCAGGCTGGTCCATTGCACGCCCAGCAGCGGCGCATGGCGCTGCAGGCTGGCCGTGAACCAGGAGCGGGCCTCGCGCAGCATCCAGGCCTGCACGCAGGCACGCACCTCGGCAGCCGATGCGTCTGGCGCCAGGGGCAGGTGCAGGGACTGGCTGCCGTCGGCCGCCTGTTCGCGGTGGACCTGGCGGGTGCGCAGCGGCTGGGCTTCGCCACCGGTGAGAAGCAGTGCCAGGGGACGCCCCAGATAGTCGATCTGGCCGCCGTGCTCCCACCGGATGCGTGCCGACTGCTGGGCCCGCTGGCGCTGCCCGGCCTCCTGGAGCTTGCGCAGTATCCAGCCCGACTTCGCATCCAGTGCCTGCCCGATGGCCGTCATGCTCACCCATGCGGGCGCGCTGACCACCAGCCCCTGCGTGCCGATGGTGAAGCCTATGGTGCGCCGGCGCGACCGCTGCAACCGATAGTGCAGCACCTGCCCCTGGAGAACCGCCTGCTGGTTGGCTTGCGGATGAACGAAGGAACTGTGCACGGAGCCGGCGGGCGGGGTGGGTGCAGGTGCAGGCAAAGCCTGCGGCGCTTCGGGTTGAGCGGATCGCTCACGGCGCGGCCTCAGCCCGCCGTCCTGTCTTTCCACGGCGGGCGGCACCAACCAGTCCCAGGAACGCTGTGCCGTGTCCGCCATGCCGACTCCTGCCTCAGGCGCGGTAGGCCTCGGGGTCGAGGCGCTGCATCTCGGATTCGATCCAGTTTTCGACTTCCACCATCAGCTCCTCGTGCTTGCGGCCCACGGAAGGGATGGGCTTGCCTATGGAGACATCGACCACGCCCGGGGTCTTGATGAAGGCCTTGCGCGGCCAGCACTTGGCCGAGGTGACGGCAATGGGCACCACGGGCACGCCGGTCATGATGGCCAGGCGCGTGGCGCCGGTCTTGTACTCGCCGCGTTCGCCGCGCGGGATGCGCGTGCCTTCGGGGAACATGATGACCCAGGTGCCCTGGGCCAGCAGGCGCCGGCCCTGCTCCACGACCTTGTGGAATGCGCGCGAGCCGTGCTTTCGGTCGATATGGATCATGTCCATGCTGCCGATGGACCAGCCGAAGAAGGGCACCATGAGCAGTTCCTTCTTGAACACATAGGCCAGCGGGCGCGGCATGATCGCCGGCATGAGGAAGGTTTCGTAGGTGGATTGGTGCTTGACCAGCAGCACCACGCCCTGCTTGGGATCGGTGGGCAGGTTCTCCATGCCCTGCACGCGGTGGCGCACGCCCATGATCACGCGGGCGCTGTCCACCGACAGCTTGAGCCAGGCGCGCGCCACGGCATAGACGCGGCGCGGCCCGCCGCCCAGCCAGCGCGTGAGCAGCACGGCCAGGGTGTAGGGGATCACGGTGATGCCCATCCAGAGCATGTGGAGGGTGGAGCGGATCAGGGACATGGCGGCAGTGTGGTGCAGAAAGCGGCGCAGGGGCCGGGCGGCAGGCCCGGGCCTTGCGCCCTCAGGAATCGGAATTCACAAAGATAGCATTGTGCGCAGGACGGCAGGCCGGCGGCGCATGGGCAAAGCGCCATTCGGGCGTTCAGGCGTTCAGGGAGCGGGTGCGGCATCTGCCGGAACCAGCGCATCGGCCAGCGCGGCCAAGCTGGCATGGCGCCGGGTGCCGGCAGGCAATCCGGGCGGAAGTTCGCCGTCCAGAGACACTCCGGCGCTGGCGCCCGTGCAGACCAGGTGCAGGCGCGCGCCCATGGCGGCGCCGGCCTGCAGGTGGGCCACGCAGGAGCCGACCACCCACAGCTGATGCCCCTCGACGCCGAAGCGCTCGGCAATCTGCTCGAACAGCGCCGTGCCGGGCTTGCGGCAATGGCATTCCTCGTCCGGGGCATGGGGGCAGTAGAAAACCGCATCGACGCGCGCGCCTGCCGCCGCCATTTCGCGGTGCATGCGCGCGTGCACGGCATTGAGCTCGGTCACGTCGAACAGGCCCCGGCCCAGGCCCGGCTGGTTGGTGGCGACCACCACATGCCAGCCCGCCCGGTTCAGGCGCGCCACGGCTTCCAGCGCACCGCGCTGGGCCTTCCAGGCCTCGGCCGAGCCGATGAAGCCCTCCTCACCGATCTGGTTGAGCGTTCCGTCACGGTCCAGGATCGCAATTTTCATGGTCGAGGTTCCCGAAAGTTTAGGACTCAATCGCCAGCCAAACCCGCAGCGTACGAGACAGGCATGACCCAAGACAGGGGACACCGAGCAAGGGCCGCCCCGCCGCGAGGGTGTCGTCCCCCTCCCTCGCGCAGCGAGAGAGAGGGGGAAGGCGCAAAGCGCCTCAGGGGGTGCCCCATTTCACGCCAGTCGCGAAAGGTCCGCCACGCGGTTCATGGCTTCGTGCAACGTGGCCAACAGGCCCAGGCGGTTGGCCTTGAGCGCCGGGTCTTCGGCGTTGACCATCACATGCTCGAAGAAGGCATCGACCGGGGCGCGCAGCGCGGCCAGGGTCTGCAGGCTGGCCGTGTAGTCGCCGGCAGCAAACTGCTGCTGCGCCTTGGGCGCCACCGATTGCAGGGCTGCGTACAGGTCCTTCTCGGCCACCTCGGCCAGCACGGCCGCGTCAACCTGGGCCTGCACGGCCTGGTCGGCCTTCTTGAGGATGTTGCCCACGCGCTTGTTGGCGGCGGCCAGGGCCGGTGCCTCGGGCAGCTCGCCGAAGGCGCGCACGGCTTCCAGGCGCTTTTGCACGTCGGACAGGCGCTGCGGGCGCAGGGCCAGCACGGAGTCCACTTCCTGGGCCGAGAAGCCCTGCTCGCGCAGGTTGCCGGCCAGGCGGTCGTAGATGAAGTCGGCCAGCTGGGGCGTGGCGTCCTCGATCTTGTCGCCGAAGGCGGGCAGCACGCTGACCAGTAGGGTTTCCAGATCCAGCGCCAGGTCCTTCTCGACCAGCATGCGGATCACGCCCAGGGCGTGGCGGCGCAGCGCGAAGGGGTCGCGGTCGCCCGTGGGCAGGTTGCCGATGCCGAACATGCCGACCAGGGTTTCCAGCTTGTCGGCCAGGGCCACGACCACGCCGGCGTTGCCGCGCGGCAGTTCGTCGCCCGCAAAGCGGGGCTTGTAGTGGTCCTCGATGGCATCGGCCACGGCCACGTCCAGGCCATCGTTGAGCGCGTAGTAGCGGCCCATGGTGCCCTGCAGTTCGGGAAACTCGCCCACCATGTCGGTCACGAGGTCGGTCTTGGCCAGTTGCGCGGCCAGGTCGGCCTGCTGGGCCAGGCCCGTGTCGCCCAGCTGGCGGGCAATGCTCTTGGCGATGGAGCGCACGCGCTCCACGCGCTCGCCCTGGGTGCCGAGCTTGTTGTGGTAGACCACCTTGCCCAGCCCGTCCACGCGCGAGGCCAGGGTCTTCTTGCGGTCCTGGTCGAAGAAGAACTTGGCGTCGGCCAGGCGCGGGCGCACCACGCGTTCGTTGCCGCCGATGACGGCGCTGGCATCCTGGGGGCTGATGTTGCTGACCACCAGGAACTGGTGGGTCAGCCGGCCGGCGGCGTCCAGCAGCGGGAAGTACTTCTGGTTGGCCTTCATGGTGAGGATCAGGCATTCCTGCGGCACGTCGAGGAATTCCTTTTCGAACTCGCAGACCAGCACATTGGGGCGCTCGACCAGCGCCGTGACCTCGTCCAGCAGGGCCTCGTCCTCGATGGGACGGACACCGCCGCCCACGCGCTCGGCAGCGGCCTGCAGCTGGCGCGCGATCTCGGCACGGCGCTCGGCGAAGCTGGCGATGACGGCGCCTTCCTCGCGCAGCTGCGCGGCGTAGTCATCGGCGGAGCGGATGACCACGGGATCGACCGCCGCCTCGAAGCGGTGGCCATGCGTGGCCGTGCCGGCCGTCAGGCCCAGGGCCTTGACGCCGATCAGCACCTCGGTGCCGTGCAGCACCACCAGGCCGTGGGCCGGGCGCACGAAATGGACGCTGCTCCAGCCGTCGGCCAGCTGGTAGCGCATGACCTTGGGGATGGGCAGCCTGGCAATGGCTTCGTCCAGCGCCTTTTGCACGCCGTCGGCCAGCATCACGCCGCGCACGGTGGAGGCGTGGAACAGGGCTTCGGCCTTGCCTTCGCCCTGGCGGGTCAGGCTGGCAACGGCTTCTTCGCCGGCGCCCAGGGCGGCCAGCTTCTTGATCAGTGCGGGCGTGGGCTTGCCGTCGGCGTCCAGGCCCACGGAGACGGGCATGAGCTTTTGCGACACGGCCTTGTCCTCGGCCTGGGGCAGCACTTCGGTGATGTGGGCGGCCAGGCGGCGCGGCGAGGCATAGGCCGTCAGGCGCGCTTCGCTGGAGGCCAGCAGGCCCTGGGCCTTGAGCTGCTCGAACAGCACGCCGGCAAAGGCGTCGCCCAGCTTTTGCAGCGCCTTCGGGGGCAGCTCTTCGACAAACAGTTCAACAAGAAGATTCGATGCGTTCATGGTCTGGTGTTCTCTCGGTGCAGCGGTGTCCGCCTCAGGCGGCCTTCTTGCCCTGTTGTTCGGCGGCCTTGGCCAGCTCGGCCAGCACTTCGTCGGCATGGGCCTTGGGCGCCATGGGGAAGCCCAGGCGCGCACGGCTGTCCATATAGGCCTTGGCCACGGCGCGGGCCAGGTTGCGGATGCGGCCGATGTAGGCGGCACGCTCCGTCACGCTGATGGCGCCGCGCGCATCGAGCAGGTTGAAGGTGTGGGCGGCCTTGAGCACCTGCTCGTAGGCCGGCAGCGCCAGCTGTTCGCCGATCAGGTGGTTGGCCTGCTTTTCGTGGGCGCTGAAGGCGGTGAACAGGAAGTCGGCGTCCGAGTGCTCGAAGTTGTAGGTGGACTGCTCCACCTCGTTCTGGTGGTAGACGTCGCCGTAGCTCAGGCCGTCGGTCCAGGTCAGGTTGTAGACGTTGTCCACGCCCTGCAGGTACATGGCCAGGCGCTCCAGGCCATAGGTGATCTCGCCGGTGGCGGGCTTGCAGTCGATGCCGCCGACCTGCTGGAAGTAGGTGAACTGGGTCACCTCCATGCCGTTGAGCCAGACTTCCCAGCCCAGGCCCCAGGCGCCCAGCGTGGGGTTTTCCCAGTCGTCCTCGACAAAGCGGATGTCGTTCTTCTTGAGATCGAAGCCCAGGGCCTCGAGCGAGCCCAGGTACAGCTCCAGGATGTTGTCGGGCGCGGGCTTGAGCACGACCTGGAACTGGTAGTAGTGCTGCAGGCGGTTGGGGTTGTCGCCGTAGCGGCCGTCCTTGGGGCGGCGGCTGGGCTGCACGTAGGCGGCCTTCCAGGGCTCGGGACCCAGGGCGCGCAGGAAGGTGGCGGTATGCGAGGTGCCCGCGCCCACTTCCATGTCATAGGGCTGGAGCAGCGCGCAGCCCTGGTCGGCCCAGTAGGACTGCAGCTTGAGGATGATTTGTTGGAAAGTGAGCATGACTTGTTTCAGGCGTCGCACGCAGGCCGGGGCCGCGCCGGTGAATGAGAGGCGGCTCGCGCCGCGCAAACGACGATTTTAAGGCGCCGCCCGGCCCTGCGCCGTGGCGCGGGCCTGCGGCCCCACGGCAGACGCTCCACAGGGCGATCTGCATCAAAAAACGGAGCAGGCGACACATGCCGGCAAAGGCCGTGGCGCGCGAAGACCCGAAAGCCCGCCTTGCACGACGCATCCGGATCATTTTTTGACAATTCACCGGGGCAGCGGCCGGTGGCCGTTCTCCCCGCCGCCATGCACGCCGCCTAGAATGGCCCATTGACCTTTTTTGTCGTGGACCACCACCGTTTCGGAGCCTGCCATGAACCTGATGAACATCATCACCAAGCAACTGATAGAGATCATCGAGTGGACCGATGACTCGCGCGACACGCTCTCCTACCGCTGGCCCGACGACGACAAGGAAATCAAGAACGGCGCACAGCTCATCGTGCGCGAGTCGCAGCAGGTGCAGTTCGTCTCGGCCGGCCAGTACGCCGACCTGTTCAGCCCCGGCAAGCACACGCTGACCACGCAGAACATTCCCATCCTGTCCACCATCCAGGGCTGGAAGTACGGCTTCAACTCGCCGTTCAAGTGCGATGTCTACTTCATCAACACGCGGCTGTTCACGGGCAACAAGTGGGGCACCTCCAACCCCGTGATGGTGCGCGACCAGGACTTCGGCGCCGTGCGCCTGCGCGCCTTCGGCACCTATGACTTCCGCATCGTCGAGCCGGCCAAGTTCCTCAAGGAAGTGGCGGGCACGGACCAGAACTTCCGCATCGACGAGTTCGCCGACACCATGCGCTCGCGCATCATCAGCGTGTTCACCGAGTCGCTGGCCAAGGCCCGGGTGCCCGTGCTGGACGTGGCCCAGCGCTATGGCGAGCTGGGCGATGCGCTGCTGCCGCTGATCAACCCGGCCATGACGGACAAGTACGGCCTGGAGATCACCAGCTTCGTGCTGGAGAACGTGTCCGTGCCGCCCGAGGTGGAGCAGGCCATCGACAAGCGCTCCAGCATGACGGCCATCGGCAACCTCAACGACTACGTCAAATACCAGATGGGCCAGGCCATGACCACGGGCGGCGAAGGCGCTGCCGCAGCCACCCTGCCCGCCACCATGGCCATGGGCTTCGGCATGGCGCAGACGCGG
>NZ_JTKZ01000475.1:0-4676 GCF_000799035.1 Delftia sp. ZNC0008 | reverse complement strand
ACCAGCGCGAGCAACGGCGCCTGGCCGCCCTGGCCCGCCAGCAGATGGCCGAGAAGACCCGGCCGTTCAAGAAGGAACTGGAACAGCTGGACAAGCGCCTGCCCCAGCTGCAGGCCGAACGCACGCGGCTGGAGGGCCTGCTGAGCCAGCCCATCTCGCCCGCCGAGATGGCCGAAGCAGGCCGCAGCCTCAAGGCCTGCAACGACGAGATCGACAGCCTGGAAGAACGCTGGCTGGAACTGAGCGAGCAGATCGAGCAGCTGTCGGCCGCGATGTCCGACTGATTCCAGTCGTTCTCGAAAATCAGGCGGCCCCATGGGTGCGAGGCCCTTGCTCGCACCCATGACCGTCTGCCACAAGCGTCGTCCCGCGTGAAGACGGCGCTCCACTTCGGCTCCGCCCAAGTGCGGCCCTGAGGCCCCGCCCTCCCCCCCACTCCCCTCACGCCCTCGCACTCCCCCGCAGCCAGCGGAACGCATGGATCGTTCGGTTCAGGGTTTCCCCTGAATGAAAGATTTCACTCCTAAAAAATAATGAATGAAAGATACCATTCAATTTCATTCATTCATGGAACTCCACCCCCACCCCGCCGTACAGGAACTGCTGCGCGCCAGCGTCGATGGCTCGCCCGCCGTCGCCCGGGTAGGCCGCTGGATGGCCGCGCATCCGGTCCTGGCCGTCACGCTGAGCGCCGAGGAAGTGGCCAATGCCTGCGGAGGCTCCCTGGCAGCCGTCAACCGCTTCGCCAAACATGCCGGCTACGAAGGCTTTGCCGATCTGCGCCTGCACCTGGGCCGCCAGCTGCAACAGGCCCTGGAGCCCGTGAACAAGCTGCGCGCGGCGCACGAGCCTGCCGCAAGCGCCGTGGGAGCGCAGGCCTTCGAGCACACGCAGCGCAATCTGCAGGCGGCCGCACAGGCCTGCGACCCCGGCCTGCTCGACCAACTGGCCCAGCGCATCTGCCGCGCGCGGCGCGTCCTGTTCATGGGCTTTGGCAGCTCCCACCATGTGGCAGCCTTTGGCGCCGACGCGCTGCAGCCCTATCTGCCACAGGTGCTGGAAGTGGCCTGCGCAGGCGGCACGGAGCAAGCCGTCCGGCGCATGACGGGGCTGACGGAGCAGGACGTGCTGATCGCGATCTCGCTGCCGCGCTACTCACGCGAAGCGGTGGAGCTGACGGCGCATGCGCGCCAGCGGGGCGCCCTGACCATCGCCATCACCGACGAGGCCACCAGCCCGCTGGCCGGCCAGGCCGACTACGTGCTGCTGGCCCCTGCCGCCCACCCTCTGCTCCCATCGTCGGTGCTGGCGGCCATGGCCATGGTCGAAGCGCTGGCCACCCAGGTCATCCGCGCCACGCCCCAGGCCGTGCGCAGCCTGGTCGAACTGTCCGAGTCGGTGCTTCCCTACCTGACACCGGACAGCAGCCCCGCTTCACCTGCGGCGAGCAAGCCGCAACCCCAGGCCCCCCATCCCGCCGCAAAGGACTCCGCATGAATGCCCCTGCCCGTTTCCGCTTTCTTTTCGCCTCGATGGCCGCCGCGGCCACGCTCGCTGCCGCGCCGGCCCACGCAGGCAAGACGCTGGATGGCATCAAGCAGCGCGGCGCCGTGGCCTGCGGTGTGCACACGGGGCGCGCAGGCTTTGCACTGGCCGACGGCAGCGGCAACTGGTCCGGGCTGGACGTGGATCTGTGCCGCGCCGTGGCGGCCGCCACCCTGGGCGACGCCACCAAGGTGAAATTCATCCCCACCAGCAGCCAGACACGCATCACGGCGCTGCAGTCCGGCGAGATCGATCTGCTGGCACGCAACACCACCTGGACCTTCACGCGCGACAACGGCCTGGGCCTGATGTGGGCGGGCATCAATTTCCACGACGGCCAGGGCTTCATGGCCAGGAAGAAGCCCGGCCTGAACAGCGTCAAGCAGCTCTCTGGCGCCACCATCTGCGTGATCAGCGGATCCACCACGGAAAAGACCCTGTCGGAGTACTTTCGCGCCCACAAGCTCAACTACAAGGCGGTGGTGTTCGACAACCCCGAAGCCGCCCTGCAGGCCTTCAGCAGCGGGCGCTGCCAGGCGTATACCGGCGACCTCGGCGCCCTGGCCGTGCTGCGCGGCAAGGAACTGGCCAACCCCGACGACTACGTGATCCTGCCCGAAGTCATCTCCAAGGAGCCGGCCGGCCCGGCCGTGCGCCGCGGTGACGACGAATGGTTCGCCGTCGTGCGCTGGACACTCAACGCCATGATCGAGGCCGAGGAACTGGGCATCACCCAGGCCAATGCCGACGAGCTCAAGACCCGCTCCGACAGCATTCAGGTCAAGCGTTTCCTGGGCCAGAGCGACGACCTGGGCAAGCAGCTGGGGCTGGACAAGGAATGGGCGCTGCGCATCGTCAAGGCCGTGGGCAACTATGGCGAGAGCTATGAGCGCAACCTGGGCGCCAGGTCGGGCCTGAACGTGCCGCGCGGCAAGAACGCGCTGTTCACCAAGGGCGGCCTGATGATGTCGCCGCCGATGAACTGACGCGCCGAGGGCACCCTGCCATGAATGCCGCGAACGCTGTAGATGCTGTGAAAGCCGTGAATGCCATCGACACCGGGGCACGGCAGCCACCGGCCCCCACCCGGCCACGCTGGGGCCGGCTGGCCTTGCAGCTCGCCATCGGCTGGCTGCTGATCTTGCTGCTGGGCTGGCTGGCGCACAACGCCAGCCGCAACATGGCCGCACGCGGCATTGCCGGGGGCTTCGGCTTTCTGGAGCAGACGGCCGGCTTTTCCATCTCCGAAGGGCTGCTGCCCTACGAGCCCGGCGACAGCTACCTGCGTGCGGTCGCGGCCGGCGTGGCCAACACGGTTCGCGCCGCCGTGCCCGCGCTCGTGCTGGCCACCGTGCTGGGCCTGCTGCTGGGCGTGGCCGCAGTGGCAAGGCATCCGCTGCTGCGCGGCGCCGTGCGCCTCTATGTCGATGTGGCGCGCAACATCCCGCTGCTGGTGCAGGTGCTGCTGTGGTATTTCGCGCTGACTTCGCTGCTGCCCGACGTGGACCGGCCTCTGGCCATCGGCCCCCTGGGCTTTCTGAGCAAGGCGGGGCTGGCCCTACACGGCCCGGTGTACGACAGCGCGGCGGGCTGGCACTGGAGTTCCCCGCAACCGGGCATGTTCGGCATCGACGGAGGACTGGCGCTGACGCCTGAATTCCTGGCCCTGGTGGGCGCCCTGGGCCTGTATGCCGCCGCCTATTGCGCTGAAATCGTGCGCGCCGGTCTGCAGGCCGTACCGCGCGGGCAATGGAATGCTGCCTCGGCCCTGGGCATGCGCCGCGGCCAGCAGCTGCGCCTGGTCGTGCTGCCGCAGGCCTTGCGGGTGATCATTCCCCCCTATACCAACCTGGCGCTCAGCACCATCAAGAACTCATCGCTGGCCGTGGCCATCGGCTACCCCGACGTGGTGATGGTCGCCAACACCGCCATGAGCCAGACCGGCCAGGCCATCGAATGCGTGACCATCATCGCGGTGGTCTACCTGGCCATCAACCTGCTGACCTCGCTGGCACTGAATGCCTTCAACCAGCGCAGTGCCTTCATCACACGCTAGCCGGGAAAGACCTGCCCATGAGTGCCGTACTCCGCGCACCGGCCCTGCCGGTGGCCCCGCCCCGGGTTCCGCTGGCACAGCGCCTGCGCGCCAGCCTGTTTCCAGATGCGCTCTCCGGGCTCATCACCGCCACGCTGCTGCTGGCCGCGCTGTGGGCAGGCTGGAAGCTGCTGGCCTGGGGCCTGCTCGACGCCGAAACCGCAGCCAACCCCGACACATGCCGCGCTGCGGCCGGCGCCTGCTGGGGCGTGGTGCGCGAGAAATACCGCCTGGTATTCCTGGGCCGCTATCCCGTGGCAGAGCAATGGCGCCCCGTCGCCGCCAGCCTTTGGCTGCTGGGCAGCGTGGGCGTGGCGGCACTGCCGCGCTTCTTCGGCCGCGCCGGCATGGCAATGCTGCTGGCCGGGTTGACCGGCTTTGGCGTGCTGATGGCGGGCGGTGTGGCCGGTCTGGCACCCGTGCCCAGCGATCTGTGGGGCGGCCTGCCGCTGACCCTGTTCCTTGCCGTGATCGCCTGCCTGGCCGGCGTTCCGCTGGGCATCCTGCTGGCACTGGGCCGGCGCTCCAGCCTGCCTTTGCTGCGCGTGCTCTGCACGTTGTTCATCGAAGCGGTGCGCGGCGTGCCCCTGATCACGCTGCTGTTCTTCGGGGCCTTCGTGCTGCCCATGCTGGTGCCCGCGCAATGGCGGGTGGACCCCATGGTCCGCATCGCCGTCTGCCTGGCGGCCTTCAGCGCGGCCTATCTTGCCGAGGTGTTTCGCGGCGGGCTGCAGGCCGTGCCCCAAGGCCAGGTCATGGCGGCCCAGGCCATGGGCTTCACCAGGGTGCAGGTGCTGCGCCACGTGGTCCTGCCGCAGGCGCTGCGCGTGACCATCGCGCCCACGGTGAGCAACTTCATCGGCGCGGTGAAGGACACCTCCCTGGTGGCGATCGTGAACATCTACGACATCACTGGCTCCCTGAAGATGGCCATGAGCGACCCCCACTGGATTGCGTACTTCGTGGAGATGTACATGGTGGTCTGTGCCGTCTACCTGCTCATCGGCCTGGGCATCGCCCGCTATGGCCGACGCGG
>NZ_JTKZ01000332.1:0-1664 GCF_000799035.1 Delftia sp. ZNC0008 | reverse complement strand
CCGCGTAAGCGGCGCAGGCGCCGCCACATTTGTGCGAGCCCCTGCGGCTCGAAGACCAGAAAGACGATGATCAGCAGCCCGAACACCATGGTGCGCACGGGCGACAGGAAGACGGTGAGCTCGGAGCCGCCGGGCAGCAGGTCCACGATGAGCTTGAGCAGCTCCGGCACCATGGTCATGAAGACTGCGCCCAGGATGGAGCCCAGGATGGAGCCCATGCCGCCGACGATGATGGCCGCCAGAAAGAAGATGGACATCAAGAGCGGAAAGCTCTCAGGCGTGACCACGCGGAAGAAGTACGCCCACAGCCCGCCCGCCACGCCCGCGTAGAACGAGGACAGCCCGAACGACAGCAGCTTGTAGCGCAGCAGCGGTATGCCCAGCACCTCGGCCGAGATGTCGCGGTCGCGGATGGCGATGAAGGCGCGGCCTGTGCGCGTGCGAAACAGGTTGGCCGCGCCCAGCAGCATCAGCAGCGTGACCGGCACGATCACCCAGTACAGCCGGAACGACGTATCCAGCGCCACGCCGAACACCGTGGCCGGCTGCAGCGTCAGGCCGGCCGTGCCGCCCGTGAGCCTGAGGTTGGCGAACAGGAAGTGCGCGATGAACGAGGCCGCGATGGTGGCAATCGCCAGGTACAGGCCCTTGACGCGCAGCGAGGGCAGGCCCACCACGATGCCGCCCAGCATGGCCACGAAGCCGCCCGCCAGCAGGTTGAACAGCACGGGCGTGCCCCAGCGCGCCTGCACGATGGCCACCGTGTAGGCGCCCAGGCCCATGAAGGCGGCCTGGCCCAGGCTCACCAGGCCCGTGTAGCCCGTGAGGATGTTCAGCCCCGTGGCGCTGGCCACGTTGATGCTGACCAGGCAGGCCAGGTACAGCCAGTAGTCGCTGGCCATGAAGGGGAACAGCACCAGCAGCGCGCCGGCCACGGCCAGCCAGATGCGTTGCGTGCGGGAGTCGAACAGCGCCGCGTCGGCGATGTAGCTTTCCTTGAGGGTGCCTATGCGCATGCTGCCGTCCTTGCGAAACTGTCTAGAGCCGCTCGATCTCGTGCGTGCCGAACAGGCCGTAGGGCCTGAGCATCAGCACCACGACCAGCACGATGAAGGTGGCCAGCAGCTTGTATTCGCCGCCCAGGTAGGCGCCGGCCAGCGCCTCCACCAGGCCGATGAACAAGCCGCCGACCAGGGCGCCCAGCACGCTGTCCAGCCCGCCCACGATGACGACCACCAGCACCGACAGGCCGAACACGCCCATGCTCGACGAGATGCCGCCGATGGAGCCGACGATGATTCCCGACACGGCGGCGATCATGGCCGACACCGCCCACGCCAGCGAGAACACGCGCGGCACATTGATGCCCACCGAATAAGCCGCTGCCTGGTCGCTGGCCGTCGCACGCAGGGCCACGCCGCCGCGCCAGTAGCGGAACACCAGCAGCACGGCCGCGATGAAGACCACGGCCACGGCTGCGCCCCAGGCCACCTTGGGCGCGAGAAAGGCCTCGCCGATCATCACGGGCTGCGTGGGCATGAACTCGGGCAGGCGGCGCTGGTCGGCCGTCCAGATCAGCTCCACCAGGCCCACCAGCACCGAGGCCAGGCCCACGGTGACCATGAACACCGAGATCGGCGGCTCGCCCAGCAGCGGCCGGATCA
>NZ_JTKZ01000401.1:0-4727 GCF_000799035.1 Delftia sp. ZNC0008 | reverse complement strand
GGGCCATGGCGGGCCACGGCGCCGGCCTGTGACCAGGAGCCGGCCAGCGCCGGATGGCTGGCCAGCCAGAAAAACCCCTTGGAGCGCACCACGCCCGGCCATTCGCTTTGCACCAGGCCGAAGAAGCGCCGGGGATGAAAGGGGCGGCGGGCGCGGTAGACAAAGCTGGCAACGCCATAGGCCTCGGTCTCGGGCTGGTGCGTGCCACGCAACTGCTGCAGCCAGCCCGGCGCCCTGGAAGCCTCCTCGAAATCGAACAGCCCCGTATCGAGCACGCGATCCAGCGGCAGCTGGCCGAAGGACGCGATCTCCAGCCTGGCACGCGGGTTGAGCCCGCGCAGGATGGCCATCAGCCGCGTGCAGTCCTCCTCGGTGACCAAGTCGATCTTGTTGAGCACGATCACATCGCAGAACTCCACCTGCTCGATCAGTAGATCGACCACGGTGCGGCGGTCCTCCTCGCCCAGCGATTCGCCGCGCGAGCGCAGGCTGTCACGCGAGCCATAGTCGTGCAGAAAGTTGAAGGCATCGACCACGGTCACCATGGTGTCCAGCCGCGCCACATCGCCCAGGCTGCGTCCGTCCTCGCCCGCGAAGGTGAAGGTCTCGGCCACCGGCAGCGGCTCGGAGATGCCCGTGGACTCGATGACCAGCTGGTCGAAGCGGCCCTCGCCCGCCAGCCGCGCCACCTCCAGCAGCAGGTCCTCGCGCAGCGTGCAGCAGATGCAGCCATTGCTCATCTCCACCAGCTTTTCGTCGGTACGCGACAGGCCGGCCCCGCCATCGCGCACCAGGGCCGCGTCGATGTTGACCTCGGACATGTCGTTGACGATGACGGCCACGCGCCGACCTTCGCGGTTGTGCAGGATGTGGTTGAGCAAGGTGGTCTTGCCCGCGCCCAGAAAGCCCGACAGTACGGTCACCGGCAATCGGGCATGCGGCGGCTGAACCGGCGCTACGGTATGCATCATGGAATCTCTCAAGCAGGGAAAGGGAGCACGCTGCTGGCACTGCAGCCGCGTGCGGCAGGCAGGGCCTCAGGCGTGCAGCGCAGTGCAGGCAGAGCACTTGCCATGCAGCTCGATGTTCGAATGGGCCAGCGCGAACGCATGGCCATGCGCCCAGCTGCCCAGGCAGCGGTTGAGCGCGTCGTCGACAAACTCGTCCACCTGCCCGCAGCTGTCGCAGATCGCAAAGGCCGAGAAGTCATGGCTGCCCTCGTCCGGGTGCGAGCAGCACACATAGGCGTTCAACGACTCCAGGCGGTGGACCACGCCCTGCTCGGCCAGCTTGTCCAGCGCGCGGTAGACCTGCGTGGGGGCGCTCAGCCCGTGGTCACGCAGCTGGTCGAGCAGTGCATAGGCCGTGCGCGGTGCACCGGCCTGGCGCAGGGCGTCGAGCACCCGTTGCTGGTTGGCGGTCAAAGGGGAAGGCATGGCGATTTCCTGGTCAAAAAAGCGTGTGGCGACGATGTGTTTCGTAGGATCTGTCACGTTATAACATAACAAACTCCATTCCACCGCCTTGACGGCAGGCAAGACCGGCTTTCCATCGCGCATGGAAAATGGCCCCCACGCTCCCCTTGCTGCGCAAGGTCCGCTGCCCCCCGTGGGGGACGCGTTTTCATCTTGGGGCGGCCCGGCGATGAAAAATGGCCCCCACGCTCCCCTTGCTGCGCAAGGTCGGCTGCCCCCACCGAGGGGCGCGTTTTCATCTTGGGGCGGTACGGCAAAAAAAAATGGCCGCCCTTGCGGGTCGGCCGGTCATGCTTCAAGCCTGCCGGGACCTGGTCCCGGCAAAGGTGAAGTGGCTTACAGCAGCGCGTCGATGGCTGCGTTGAACGTGGCGCTGGGGCGCATCACGGCATCCATCTTGGCCACGTCGGGCATGTAGTAGCCACCGATGTCCACGGCCTTGCCCTGCACGGTGCGCAGCTCTTCGATGATCTTGGACTCGTTGTCGGCCAGTTGCTTGGCCAGCGAAGCGAACTTGGAGGCCAGTTCGGCATCTTCCGTCTGCGCCGCCAGGGCCTGTGCCCAGTACAGGGCGATGTAGAACTGGCTGCCACGGTTGTCCAGCTCGCCGGTGCGGCGCGAAGGCGACTTGTCTTCGTCCAGCAGCTTGCCTGTGGCTTCATCCAGGGTCTTGGCCAGCAGCTTGGCGCGGGCGTTGTCGTTCTTGATGCCCAAGTCTTCCAGCGACACGGCCAGTGCCAGGAACTCGCCCAGCGAATCCCAGCGCAGGTGGTTTTCTTCCACCAGCTGCTGCACGTGCTTGGGAGCCGAGCCGCCGGCGCCCGTTTCGTACATGCCGCCGCCGGCCATCAGGGGCACGATGGACAGCATCTTTGCCGAGGTGCCCAGTTCCATGATAGGGAACAGGTCGGTCAGGTAGTCGCGCAGGATGTTGCCGGTCACCGAGATGGTGTCCAGGCCGCGGGCCACGCGCTCCAGCGTGTAGCGCATGGCGCGGACCTGGGACAGGATGTGGATTTCCAGGCCCGTGGTGTCGTAGTCCTTCAGGTAGGTGTTGACCTTCTTGATCAGCTCGGCTTCGTGCGGACGATAGGGGTCCAGCCAGAACACGGCAGGCATGCCGGAGTTGCGGGCACGCGTGACGGCCAGCTTGACCCAGTCGCGGATGGGCGCATCCTTGACCTGGCACATGCGCCAGATGTCGCCCTGCTCCACGTTCTGGCTCATCAGCACTTCGCCGGTGGCCAGATCGACGATGTTGGCAACGCCGTCTTCCTCGATCTCGAAGGTCTTGTCGTGCGAGCCGTACTCTTCGGCCTTTTGCGCCATCAGGCCCACGTTGGGCACGGTGCCCATGGTCTTGGGGTCGAAGTTGCCGTGCCACTTGCAGAAGTTGATCATCTCCTGATAGATGCGGGCAAAGGTGGACTCAGGCATCACGGCCTTGCAGTCGTAGGGCTTGCCGTCGGCGCCCCACATCTTGCCGCCCTGGCGGATCATGGCGGGCATGGACGCGTCAACGATCACGTCGTTGGGCGAGTGGAAGTTGGTGATGCCCTTGGCCGAGTCCACCATCGCCAGCGCGGGACGGTGTTCCTGGCAGGCGTGCAGGTCACGGATGATCTCTTCGCGCAGCGAGGCGGGCAGCGTCTCGATCTTCTCGTACAGCGTGGACATGCCGTTGTTGACGTTGACGCCCAGCTCGTCGAACAGCTTGCCGTGCTTCTCGAAGGCTTCCTTGTAGTAGATCCTCACGCAGTGGCCGAACACGATGGGGTGCGAGACCTTCATCATCGTGGCCTTGACGTGCAGCGAGAACAGGATGCCGGCGTCGCGGCAGTCGTCCAGTTCCTTTTCGTAGAAGTCGCACAGCGCCTTCTTGCTCATGAACATGGAGTCGATGATCTCGCCGGCCTGCAGCGCGACCTTGGGCTTGAGCACCACGGTCTTGCCGCTCTTGGTGGTCAGCTCCATCTTGACGTCGCGGGCCTTGTCCAGGGTCATGGACTTTTCGCCGTGGTAGAAGTCGCCGTGCTCCATGTGCGAGACATGGGTTTGCGACCACTGCTTCCACTCGCCCATGGAGTGCGGGTGCTTCTTGGCGTAGTTCTTGACGGCGGCGGGAGCGCGGCGGTCGGAGTTGCCCTCGCGCAGCACGGGGTTCACGGCCGAGCCCAGGCACTTGCCGTAGCGCGCCTTGATGTCCTTTTCCTGGTCGTTGGACGGGTTCTCGGGGTAGTCGGGCAGTGCATAGCCCTTGGCCTGCAGTTCCTTGATGGCAGCGGTCAGCTGGGCCACCGAGGCGCTGATGTTGGGCAGCTTGATGATGTTGACATCGGGCTCCAGCGTCTTCTTGCCCAGTTCGGACAAGGTGTTGGGCACGCGCTGGCCTTCGGCCAGCAGGTCCGAGAACTCACCCAGGATGCGGTGGGCCACGGAGATGTCGGCGGTCTCGACATTCACGCCGGCGGGTGCGGCAAAGGCGCGCACCACAGGCAGGAAGGCACTGGTGGCCAGGCGCGGGGCCTCATCGGTCAGGGTGTAGATGATGGTGGGTTGCTGCGTGCTCATCTCTTGTCTCAGGTAGTGAAAAAGGTAGGGGTCGCGCCGCAGGCCGTCGAACCGGGCATCCGCTAGGGGAAACGGGCCGGTGCAGCCTGACGCTGTAGGACCGTCACGCAATGCCCCGTCGCGCCAGCATGCTGCCCCGGCGTTTTCTGCAATGCGATCCCACAATACAAAATTCTAAGCGGAACCTGCCGGATTTTTTAAGTCTTGTAGAAGACTTAGGGTTTTACAGCGGCATTCAGGCCCTGTTTTCACAGGGAAACGGCTTGTGCCCCCCGCGTTTTCTGCCATGCAAAAAATGCTGTGGCGTGACAGACACGGAGGCGGAGCCGACCACCGGGTCAAACCCAGAGCCGATACATCCAGAACGATTCATCGTGCTCGAAGCGCCTCGCAAACTCCCCCGGCGAAAACCCCGTGATCTGGCGCACGGCCCGGCACATATGGGCCTGGTCGGAAAAGCCCTCATCCAGCGCCAGCGCGGCCCAGTCCAGGGCCTGCCCCTGTTCGTGGTGGCGCCGCGCCGCATGGAACAGGCCTTCCGTGCGCACCATGCCCTGCCACTGCCGGATGGAGCGGCCGCTGGCCAGCTTGATGCGCCGCTCCACCTGGCGCAGGCCCAGCGAACCCTGCCATTGGCGGGCCTGCAGCCCCAGCCGCGCCACCCAGTGCCGGCCGAACTCG
>NZ_JTKZ01000023.1:0-2877 GCF_000799035.1 Delftia sp. ZNC0008 | reverse complement strand
CCGCGTCATGTAGGCGCGGTCGGCCGCGAAGGCCAGCTCGGCCAGCATGCCCACGAAGCAGGAGCCGGGCTCGATCAGCGCGAACAGCGTGCGCGAGGACACATCGAGCCGCGCAAAGCTGCGGCGCAGCAGGCCCAGCGTCTCGCGCGCCAGCCAGTGGTCCTGGTGGGCCAGCAGGGCTGCGTCTGCGGCCAGCACGGCGGCGGCATCGCCTTCGGTCTTGAGCAGCCAGGTGCCCACGTCCAGCTCGTTGGTGCGCAGGTGCAGGATGGCGTCGTCCAGCTCGCGGCCCATGGCCAGTGGCCACCAGGCGTCGCCAGCCTGCTCGATGGCTTCGATGGTGGCCGGCTGCGGGCCTTGCCCAAGCGTGGGCGCCTTCACGGTCAGCGTGGCGCTGCGGCGCGCGCGGTCGATCTGCACGCTGACATGGCGGTAGTGCAGCGCGTCGTCCGTGGCCTCGCGCTCCAGGCGCGTGAGCGTGATGCCCTGCGCGTTGGCGGGGCGCGTGCTGCCCTCGGCCAGGCGCTGCGCGCGCTGGGCCACCACGGCCTCGAACTGCGCGGGCTTGGCCACGGCATCGACCAGGCGCCAGTCCACGGCGCGCTGGCCGCGCACGCCTTCCACGCTGGTGCAGAAGATGTCGGCCAGGTCATGGCGCACATGGCGCTTGTCGGTCACGCGGGTGAGGCCGCCCGTGCCGGGCAGCACGCCCAGCAGCGGCACCTCGGGCAGGGAGACGGAGGAGGAGCGGTCGTCGATCAGCACGATGTCGTCGCAGGCCAGGGCCAGCTCGTAGCCGCCGCCCGCGCAGGCGCCATTGACGGCGGCCAGGAACTTCAGGCCCGAGTGGCGCGAGCTGTCCTCGATGCCGTTGCGCGTCTCGTTCGTGAACTTGCAGAAGTTCACCTTCCAGGCATGGCTGGACACGCCCAGCATGAAGATGTTGGCGCCCGAGCAGAAGATGCGGTCGCGCCCGCTGGTGACGATGACGGTGCGCACCTGCGGATGCTCGAAGCGGATGCGGTTGAGCGCGTCGTGCAGCTCGATGTCCACGCCCAGGTCGTAGCTGTTGAGCTTGAGCTTGTAGCCGGGCCGTATGCCGCCGTCCTCGGCGATGTTCAGCTGCATGCGGGCGATGGCGCCCTCGACGGTGAACGACCAGTGGCGGTACTGGGCGGGCTCGGTGCGGTAATCGACAGTGGGGCTGGACGGGTGCATGGACGGCCTCTTGGATGAAAAATAGTGCAGTCGCAGATACGGTGCAGGCACAATTATGCAGATTCGCTCAGAAAATGCACGCAGCAACACGCACGATAGTGCGTGTTTGGACCATATCCAGGGTAAACACCAGCCAGCACAGGCGAAAAAAATCCAGGCCTGGGGCCTGGATGCCGTGGGTTGTGCTGCCGCCGTCTCAGCGTGCGGGCAGGAACAGTGCCTTCAACTGATCGAAGCTCTGCTCCAGCGTCTGCCCGCTGGTATCCACCACGTGGTCGGCCTTGGCGTAGAAGCCGGCGCGGCCTTCGAGGATGCTGCGCAGATCGTCCATGGCCTCGGGATTGGCGGCCATGGGGCGGGTGTCGCCCTGGGCCACGACGCGGGCCATGTGCTCCTCGGGCTGGGCCTTGAGCCAGACCGTGGTGCAGTGCGACAGCAGCTCGTTGAAGGTGGCCGGGTCGGAGACGATGCCGCCCGGCGTGGCGATGACCACGTCGCTGTAGATCTGCACGGCTTCCTCCAGCGCACGGCGCTCGTAGCGGCGGTAGGCGTTGGCACCGTACAGGTCGTGGATGGCGCGCACGCTGCAGCCCGCAATGCGCTCGATTTCCTGGTTGAGTTCGAGGAAGGGCACGCCCAGCTGCTCGGCCAGCATGCGGCCCAGCGTGGACTTGCCCGCGCCGCGCAGTCCGATCAGGGCGATGCGCGTGTGGCGCTGACGGTCGCTGGGCGCCGTGCCCAGCAGCTCGCCTGCGGCGAGGCGCACGCGGCGCAGATCCTCTTCATTGCGGCCTTCCAGCAGCTCGCGGATCAGCAGCCATTCGGCGCTGGTGGTGGTCACGTCGCCCAGCAGCTCGGCCATGGAGCATTGCAGGGCCTGTGCAATATGGTGCAGGACCAGCACCGACACATTGCCCGTGCCGTATTCGAGGTTGGCCAGGTGGCGCTCCGAGACATCGGCCGCCGCCGCCAGGGCGCGCCGCGTCATGCCCCGGCGCGAGCGCAGGTTGCGCACACGCTCGCCCAGCGCCTGCAGCACCTGGTTCCTGGGGGCTTCTGAGAGGGAATCCGCCGCCCCGGCGGACTGGGCTGCCGTCTCGAACTGGTCCATAGAGTTTCCTTGAAGAGGGCGTGAATGATAAACAGTCGGGGTTAACACCAGCCATGCAATATAGTGCTTGACGCTCGGTGGTGTTCTAACTATCTTTCCGGTGCACGCACAATATTGCATGTTGCGCGGAAGATCACAAGTCGGGCCGGATGCCCGATGTCGAAGGAGACCCCGATGATCGACTTCACCCAGCCCTTCAATTTCGCCGCGCACCTGTTCGCGCTCAATGAGGGGCGGCCCGGCAAGATCGCCTACATCGACGACCACGGCACGCTGAGCTACGGCCAGCTGCAGCAGCAGGCGCAGCGCATGGCCAGCGGCCTGCTGGCGGCGGGCATCCACCGCGAGGAGCGCGTGCTGCTGCTCATGCACGACCGCCATGAATGGGCCGTGGCCTTTCTGGGCGCACTGTATGCGGGCGTGGTGCCGGTGGCGGTGAACACCTTGCTCACGGCCGACGACTACGCCTACATGCTGGGCCACAGCCGCGCCCAGGCCGTGCTGACCTGCGATGCGCTGCTGCCCCTGCTGCGCCAGGCGCTGGACCG
>NZ_JTKZ01000147.1:0-3632 GCF_000799035.1 Delftia sp. ZNC0008 | reverse complement strand
CCGCGTCGTAGACGGCAGCGCCCTTGGAGCGCAGGTGCATTACCAGCGGGGTGAAGTCGGCGTCGGAGGAGACGATGCCGAAGGCGTCGGGCCGCTCGGTGTAGAGCAGCTCCATGGCGTCCACGGTCATCGCCATGTCGGTGGCGTTCTTGTGCTTGGAGTAGTCGAACTGCTGCATCGGCCGCAGTGCGAAATCCAGCAGCTTGCGCTGCCAGCCGCTGAGCGAATGCTTGGTCCAGTTGCCGTAGGCGCGGCGGATGTCGATGACGCCGAAGGTCGACAGCTCGGTCAGGATCTCGTCGATCATCTCGGCCGGCGCGTTGTCGGCGTCGATCAGCAGGGCGATGCGCGGTTGCGGCTCAGGCATGGCAATCCTCTGGCGGGTGGCAGTCCCGCCAGCTTAAACCAGCTTCCAGGGCAGGGCTTCGCCGGAGCGCAGCGGCTTCAGTTGCGCCTCGCCGAAGGCGAAGCTGTCTGGCGGCGTCCAGCTTTCGCGCACCAGGGTGATCTTGCCGGTGTTGCGCGGCAGGCTGTAGAAGTCCGGGCCGTTGAAGCTGGCGAAGGCTTCGAGCTTGTCCAGCGCGCCGGCATTGTCGAAGGCCTCGGCATACATCTCGATGGCGGCATGGGCGCTGTAGCAGCCCGCGCAGCCGGTGGCGTGTTCCTTGAGATGGGCCGCGTGCGGCGCGCTGTCCGTGCCCAGGAAGAACTTGGGCAGGCCGCTGGTGGCCGCCTCCACCAGTGCCAGGCGGTGCGTCTCGCGCTTGAGCACGGGCAGGCAGTAGTAGTGGGGACGGATGCCGCCCGTGAAGATGGCATTGCGGTTGAACAGCAGATGCTGGGGCGTGATGGTGGCGCCCACGAAACGGTCGGCCTCGGTCACGTACTGGGCGGCTTCGCGCGTGGTGATGTGTTCGAAGACGATCTTGAGTTCGGGGAAGTCGCGGCGCAGCGGGATCAGGTGCTGGTCGATGAAGGCGGCCTCGCGGTCGAACAGGTCGATGTCGCTGCTGGTGACTTCGCCGTGCACCAGCAGCAGCAGGCCTTCGCGCTGCATGGCTTGCAGCGTGGGGTAGATCTTGCGCAGGTCGGTGACGCCGTGGTCGCTGTTGGTGGTGGCGCCAGCCGGGTAGAGCTTGCAGGCCACGACGCCGGCCGCCTTGGCGCGCACGATTTCCTCGGGCGGCAGGTTGTCGGTGAGGTACAGCGTCATCAGCGGCTCGAAGGCCATGCCCTCGGGCACGGCCGAGAGGATGCGCTGCCTGTACTCCAGCGCCTGCTCGGCAGTGGTAACCGGCGGCTTGAGGTTGGGCATGATGATGGCGCGCGCAAACTGCGCGGCCGTATGCGGCACCACGCTGCGCATGGCTTCGCCATCGCGCACGTGCAGGTGCCAGTCATCGGGACGGGTGATCGTGAGGGTGTCGGTGGAGGCGGTCATGGTGCGCTATTGTCCCATTGCCGGGCCGGCTGCGGCCGCGCGCCCCAGGCCGGCAAGATCGACCAGCGTCAGCCGCCCATAGGCGGCCTGCAGCAGGCCGCGCTGCTCCAGCAGGCGCAGCTCCTTGTTGATGGTCTGGCGCGAGACCGACAGCATGGCGGCCAGGTCGCTCTGCGAGATGCGCAGCACCACGCCCTGCCCGTCGGGCGCGGGCTGGCCATGCGTGGGGGCCAGCCGCGCCAGCAGCTCGGCCACGCGGTTGTCGATGTTGCTGAAGGCGTGGCGCTGCTGGACGACGATCAGCTCGTGCATGCGTGCCAGCACCAGCAGGCAGATGTCCTTCCACAGCAGCGGATGGGCATCGAGCAGGGCCAGGAAGGACTCGCCGGGGATCTCCACCAGCACGGTGGGCTGGTGCGCGTGGTAGTCGTAGACGAATTGCGTGTGCTCCAGCAGCCGCGCCAGGCCCACGATGTCGCCCGCGCTGTGCATGGACAGCACGAAGCGCGAGCCCGTGGCGTCCACGCCGCCCACTTCCACGCAGCCCGAAGCCACCACCAGCACCTCGCGCCGCTTGGGGTCGGCGGCGCGCACCTGCTGGTGGCGCTCGTAGCGGCCCAGTCGGGACAGCGCCGTCAGCTCATCGAGCACCTCGGGCGGCCAGTTGCGCAGCATGCGGCACAGGCCCAGGGCGCGGCGGATCAGCGCCGAAGGGTCGGCCACGGGAGCAGGCTTGGAGCGCATGGTTCTCTCACGATGTCGAAGGCCCCGGGTTAGTCCGGTGCCCATGTACCGCCATTTGTCAATGGCTTGACAGAGTGCATCCCCTGTCGCTCGGGATAGTAGCAAGCAAGCCACCGGGCAAAGCATCCGGGGCGCTACCAAGGAGACAAGTTCGTGAAGCACAAGCATTGGCTGGCCGCCGGCGGCATGGCGGCCCTGGGCACGTCCGCGTGGGCCCAGAGCAGCGTGGAGATGTTCGGCATCGTCGATGTCCACATCAACAGCGCAAGGTCGGGCGCCACGCGCCTGAGCCGGCTGGAGGACGGGGGCAGCGCGGCATCGCGCATCGGCTTTCGCGGCAGCGAGGACCTGGGCGGCGGCCTGCGCGCCCAGTTCATGCTGGAGGCCGGCGTGGCGCCGGACACGGGCCAGGGCACCATTCCCGGCCCGGGCCTGGCCTTCACGCGCCAGGCCTGGGTGGGGCTGAACAGCGGCTGGGGCGCCGTGGAGATGGGCCGCATGTACACGCCCATGTTCGGCGCGCTGTTCCGGGCCGATCCGCTGGGCATGAACGCGCTGTTTTCCTCGCTGAACCTGGTGTCGGCCACCGATGCCCAGGCCGGCCTGCGGCCGTTTGCGGCACGGGCCAACAACCTGGTGCGCTACCGCACGCCGGCAGGCCAGCCCTGGCTGGCGGACCTGGCCTATTCCTTCGGCGAAGCGGCTTCGCCGAACAGCAGCAACGGCCGCCTCTACGGCGCCACGCTGGGCTGGAACCAGAAGCCCTGGTTCCTGGCCTACAGCTTCCAGAAGTCCGTGGAAGGCAGCGCCGCCGCACCCGTGGCCGCGCCCGCCACCAGCCAGTACCAGGCGTTGTCGGCCAGCTGGGAAGCCCTGAATGGGCTGCGCCTGACGGGCAACTACGTCATCAACCGCGTGGACCGCGCCGGCACACCCAAGGCGAGGCTGGCCCAGTTGGGCGCCGATTGGAGCGTGGATGCGCGCTCCAAGCTGCTGGTCTCGGTGGCGCGGCGCGAGGTGGGCGGCACGGACCGCGCCCAGAACACCTGGACGCTGGGCTACGACTACGCGCTGAGCAAGCGCACCGTGCTCTACGCACGCTGGCTGCAGCTGGGCAACGCGGCCAATGCATCGGCCGCCATCGCCAACGTGCCGGTGGCCGCCAACAGCGGCGACGGCGTGCGGTCCCTGGCGCTGGGCGTGCGCCACAACTTCTGAGGGACACCCATGACCGACAGCCATTGCTTCGACACTTCCCGGCTCGACGCGCTGTTCGCGCCGCGCTCCATCGCCGTGGTCGGCGCCTCGGACCAGGCCAGCAAGATCGGCGGCATTCCGCTGGACTACCTGCTGCGCTTCGGCTACGGCGGCGCGCTGTATGCGGTGAACCCGCGCGCCAGCCGCGTGCAGGGCCTGCCCGCGCACGAGCGGCTGGCCGCCATCGGCG
>NZ_JTKZ01000040.1:0-12521 GCF_000799035.1 Delftia sp. ZNC0008 | reverse complement strand
CCGCGTCCTGCTGGCCACGCGCATGGGCGCGCGGCTGGGCACCAGCATCATCGTGGACAACCGGCCCGGGGCCAGCGGCACCATTGGCGCCAGCCAGGTGGCCAAGGCGCGCGCCGATGGCTACACGGTGCTCTACGACGCCACGCCGTTTTCCATCAACCCGCATCTGTTTGCCAAGCTGCCCTATGCGCGCAGCGCGCTGCAGCCGCTGTCGCTGGTGCTGCTCATGCCCAATGTGGTCGTGGTCAAGGCCGACTCGCCCGTGCGCAGCGTGGCCGACCTGGCGGCCAGGGCCAAGGCGCAGCCGGGCAAGATCAACTTCGCCTCGGGCGGCAGCGGCACGGTGCAGCGCCTGGCGGCCGAGCTGTTCCGCCAGCGGCTGGAGCTGGACATGGTCCATGTGCCCTACAAGAGCGGCGGGCCGGCCATTGCCGATGTGATGGGCGGGCAGGTGGACTTCATGTTCGGCACCATGGCGGCCACCTATCCGCTGGTCACGGGCGGCAAGCTGCGCGCCCTGGCCGTGGCGGCGCCCCAGCGCTCGGCCCGCCTGCCCGATGTGCCCACCGTGTCCGAGACCGTGATTCCCGGCTACGAGGCCTATGAGTGGAACGGCATCTTCCTGCCCACGGGCACGCCCGAGCCCGTGGCCGCGCGCCTGCACCAGGCGCTGTCCGAGGTGCTGCAGGAAGCCGAGGTGCGCCAGCGCCTGAGCGACCTGGGCGCCCAGCCCATGGCATCGACGCCGGCCGAGTTCGCCGCCTTCCTCCAGAAGGAAGACGCCAAGTGGGGCGAGGTGGTGCGCAAGGGCGCCATCGTGCTGGACTGAGCGCATGGGCATGACCGACATCGCCATGGCCGTGCCGCACTCGGCCGGCACGAGCCGGCCTGCGCGCACGCTGCCGCCCCTGGCTTGCGACAGCCACATGCACATCTTCGATGCGCGCTTTGCGCCGTCGCCGCACTGGCCGCGCACGCCTCCGCAGGCCGACGTGGCCATGTACCGCCAACTGCAGCGGCGCCTGGGCACCTCGCGCGCCGTGGTGGTCACGCCCTCGACCTATGGCACGGACAACGCCTGCACGCTGGATGCGCTGGAGCGCCTGGGCGATGATGCGCGCGGCGTGGTCGTGGTCGCCCACGATGTGGCCGATGCCGAGCTGGACCGGCTGGCCACGCACCGCGTCTGCGGGCTGCGCGTGAACTTTGTCTCGCCGCAGTCCTGGGGCGAGACCACGGCCCACATGCTGGTCACGCTGGCGCACCGGGTCGCACGGCTGGGCTGGCATGTGCAGGTCTTCGTGCAGCCCGAACAGCTGGTGGCGCTGGAGCCCGTGCTGGGCGCGCTGCCCGTGCCCCTGGTCGTGGACCACCTGGGTCGCATCGATCCGGCCGCGGGCATGCAGGGCGTGGAGGGCGCGGCCCATGCCGCGCTGCGCCGGCTGCTCGATGGCGGCAACACCTGGGTCAAGCTCTCCGGCGCCTATATGCGTTCATCGGTGGGCGGCCCCTCCTATGCCGACACGCTGCCGCTGGGCCGCGACCTGGTGCGCGCCGCACCCGAGCGCCTGGTCTGGGGCAGCGACTGGCCGCACACCACCGAGGCGCCGGGCTCCGTCGACGATGCCGACCTGGTCGATCTGCTGCAGGCCTGGGCGGGCACGGACGAGGCCATGGACCGCATCCTGGTCGACAATCCAGCGCGCCTGTACGGTTTCAGCGCCATCCCCTGAAATCCCGAGAAAGACAAGCACCATGTTCCTGCTGCAAGCCCCCCAGGTCTGCGACCTCGAATCGTTCACCGCCATGCCCGACGCCCTGCGCCGCCCCGAGCGCAGCGAGTGGGCCGATGCCAACCGGGGCGGCGCCGTCACCGACTCCTTCCTCGAGGGGCCGGTGTTCGACGGCGCCGGCAACCTGTACGTGGCCGACATTCCCTGGGGCCGCGTGTTCCGCATCGATCCGCAAGGCGCCTGGACCCTGGTGGCCGAGTACGACGGCGAGCCCAACGGCATGAAGTTCCTTGACGAGCGCACGCTGCTGATCACCGACTACAAGAACGGCCTGATGTGCCTGGAGGTGGCCACGGGGCGCGTCAGCCCCTATCTGCAGCGGCGCAACAGCGAGCGTTTCAAGGGCGTGAACGACCTGGTCTTCGATGCCGAAGGCAACCTCTACTTCACCGACCAGGGCCAGAGCGGCCTGCACGATCCCAGCGGCCGCCTGTACCGCCTGCGTCCGGACGGCCGGCTGGACCTGCTGCTGGCCAACGTGCCCAGCCCCAACGGCGTGGCGCTGTCGCCCGACGGCCGCGTGCTCTACCTGGCCGTGACGCGCGGCAACTGCGTCTGGCGCGTGCCCCTGCTGCCCGATGGCAGCGTGGCCAAGGTGGGGCAGTTCTTCACCTCCTACGGCCCCAGCGGGCCCGACGGGCTGGCCGTGGATGACCAGGGCCGGCTGCTGGTGGCCAACCCGGGCCTGGGCCTGGTGTGGGTGCTCAACCACCGCGCCGAGCCCGTGCAGGTGCTGCGTGGCGTGCCGGGAAGCTCGCTCACCAACCTGGCCTTTGGCGGCGCTGACCGTCGCACGCTGCATGTGACGGACTCCACGCACGGGTGCATTCTGCGTGCCCGGCTGGAGGCGCCGGGGCTGGCGCTGCACGGCTTGAACAAGGGCTGAGGCGGCCGTCGCGACCTTCTCAGCCGTCTCGGCAGTCTCAGTCGTCGCAACCGTTCCTCAGGGCCTGGCCGGCATGTCCAGGATCTCCCGGGCTTCCTGCAGCAGGCCTATCCACAGCTGCTCCTGCTGTATGCCGGCCTTGAGCACCAGGTGCTGCAGCCGCCGCTCGCGCGTGGGCGGCTTGTCCAGGAAGTCGCGCTGCTCCAGGCGCTGGTAGACGTCCAGCTGCGCCTGGTGCAGTGCCAGCAGCCGTTGCACTTCGTCCTGCAGTCCGCAGGGCCCCACCACCGCCTCGGCACGCAGGCGGACCATCCATTCCTCGCGCAGCGGCTTGGGGTCTTCCTGCTCGGCCACCCAGCGCTTGAGCTCCTTGCGGCCCGTGGGCAGGATGCGGTACTGGCGCTTGCGGCCCCGGCCGGATTCGGCGGGCAGGGCCTCGATCCATTGCGCCTCTTCCAGCCGGGCGAGTTCGCGGTAGATCTGCTGGTGCGTGGCATTCCAGAAATAGCCGATGGAGCGGTCGAAGCGCTCGGCAAGTTCCGAGCCCGAGCAGGGGTGCTCGACCAAGGCGGTGAGAAGGGCGTGTGGCAGGGACATCGGCAACAAAGGGACTGGCGCTGGGCGCCATCTTACGGGCCTGCATGGAGGTGCGGCCAAGCGCTGCAGTCATTTCTGCAATTTTTTGCGCAACCAGTTGCATAAATAAAGGAGGCTGACTACATTCATGCAATCAGTTGCATAAAAAAGCGAGACAGGCATGACCCACTACCCCCACCTGAATGCCGAACTGGACCTGGGCTTCACCACGCTCAGAAACCGCGTGCTCATGGGTTCCATGCACGTGGGCCTGGAGGAGGCGCCCAACGGCTTCGAGCGCATGGCCGCCTTCTACGCCGAGCGCGCGCGCGGCGAGGTGGGCTTGATCGTCACGGGCGGCATCGCCCCCAATGAGCGCGGCCGGCCCATGAAGGGCGGCGCCATGATGGTCAATGAGCACGAGGCGGACCAGCACCGCATCGTCACGCAGGCCGTTCATGCCGAGGGCGGCAAGATCGCCATGCAGATCCTGCACTTCGGCCGCTATGCCTACCAGCCCGGGCTGGTGGCGCCCAGCGCGCTGCAGGCGCCCATCAACCCCTTCGTGCCGCATGCGCTGACGGGCGACGAGGTGGAGCAGACCATCGAGGACTTCGTGCGCTGCGCAGCCCTGGCCCGGCATGCGGGCTACGACGGCGTGGAGATCATGGGCTCCGAGGGCTACCTGATCAACGAGTTCATTGCGGCGCGCACCAACCACCGCGATGACGAATGGGGCGGCAGCTACGCGGGCCGCATGCGCTTTGCGGTGGAGATCGTGCGGCGCACGCGCCAGCGCGTGGGGCGGGACTTCATCATCATCTACCGCCTGTCCATGCTGGACCTGGTGGAAGGCGGCTCCACGCTGGAGGAAGTGATCGCGCTGGCCCAGGCCATCGAGGCCGCGGGCGCCACGCTGCTGAACACGGGCATAGGCTGGCACGAGGCGCGCATCCCCACCATTGCCACCAAGGTGCCGCGCGCCGCCTATGCCTGGGTCACGCAGCGCGTGATGGGGCAGGTGGACATCCCGCTGATCACCTCCAACCGCATCAACACGCCCGAAGTGGCCGAGCGCCTGCTGGCCGAGGGCTATGCCGACATGGTCTCCATGGCCCGGCCGCTGCTGGCCGATGGCGACTTCGTGCGCAAGGCGCGCCAGGGCCGGGCCAACGAGATCAACACCTGCATTGCCTGCAACCAGGCCTGCCTGGACCATACCTTTGGCGGCAAGATCACCTCCTGCCTGGTCAACCCGCGCGCCTGCCATGAGACCGAGCTGGTGATTGCGCCCGCGCCCGCCGCCAAGCGCATCGCCGTGGTGGGCGCCGGCCCGGCGGGCCTGAGCTTTGCCGTCACCGCCGCGCAGCGCGGCCATGCGGTGACGCTGTTCGATGCGGCCAGCGAGATCGGCGGGCAGTTCAACATTGCCAAGAAGGTGCCCGGCAAGGAGGAGTTCCACGAGACGCTGCGCTACTTCCGCCGCCAGCTGGAGCTGGGCGGCGTGGCGCTGCGACTGGGCCACCGCGTGGAGGCTGCCCAGCTCATCGAGGGCGGCTATGACGAGATCGTGCTGGCCACGGGCATACGGCCGCGCGTTCCCGCCATCGACGGCGTGGACCATCCCAAGGTCCTCGGCTACCTGGACGTGCTGCAGGGCGACAGGCCCGTGGGCGAGCGCGTGGCCATCATCGGCGCGGGCGGCATCGGTTTCGATGTGGCCGAGTACCTGACCCATGCCGACGACAGCGGCGCCGTGGCGCCCCGCAAGTTCTATGCGGAGTGGGGCATAGACACGGACTACGCCCAGGCCGGCGGCCTGGCGCAGCCGCAGGCCGAGCCCTCGCCGCGCCGCGTGCACCTGCTGCAGCGCAAGTCCACCAAGGTGGGCGACCAGCTGGGCAAGACCACGGGCTGGATACACCGCACCTCGCTGAAGGCACGCAGCGTGGCCATGGGCTCGGGCGTGGCCTATGAGCGCATCGACGACGCCGGGCTGCACATCACCGTGGACGGCCAGCCGCAACTGCTGGAGGTGGACAACGTCGTGCTCTGCGCGGGCCAGGAGCCGCAGCGCGAGCTGCATGCGGCCCTGAGCGCGGCGGGCTGCAGCGTGCACCTGATCGGCGGCGCCGACGTGGCGGCCGAACTCGACGCCAAGCGCGCCATTCTGCAAGGCACCACGCTGGCGGCCAGCCTTTGAGGGCGCCGCCCGATTCCGTTTTCCACCTCAACCACCAGGAGACAAGCATGTCCCAGCCCCCGAAGAACGCCCATCCCGCAGTCGCCCGCTCCCTGGAGCTGTGGCATCGCATGGTTGCCGCCAGCGACCTGGGAGAGCTGCACACCATCGTCCATCCCGACGCAGTGTTCCGCTCGCCCATGGCCAACACGCCCTATGCCTCGGCAGCCGCGCTGATGCTGGCGCTGTCCACCGTGGTCCAGGTGTTCGAGAACTTCACCTACCACCGCCAGATGGCCAGCGATGACGGCCTGGACGTGGTGCTGGAGTTCAGCGCCAGCGTGGGTGGCAAGAACCTCAAGGGCATCGACTTCATCCGCTTCGACGAGCAGGGGCTGATCCGGGAATTCGAGGTCATGGTGCGCCCCATGAGCGGCCTGCAGGCCCTGGGCACGGAGATGGGCAAGCGGCTGGGCGACAAGCTTCCCGCCTTCAAGGCCGTGGCCTGAGGGCAGGGCGCGCCATGAAAAACGCCCCCGAAGTTTCGGGGGCGTTTTGCCGTGGGCGTCAGCCGGTCAGAGCGTGCCGGCCTTCTGGCGGGCGATGGCATCGGCCACGCCCTTGCCGTAGGCCGGGTCGGCCTGGGTGCAGTGCGCTATGTGCTTTTGCACGATGTGCTCGGACACACCGGCGATGTTGCGCGCCGTGTTCTCGAACAGGCGCTGCTGCGCATCGGGCGTGAGCAGGCGGAACAGGTCGCCGGGCTGGGTGAAGTAGTCGGCATCGTCCTCGCGGTAGTTCCAGCGGTCGGCCGCGCCGTTGAGGGCCAGCGGCGGCTCGGCGAAGGCCGGCTGCTCCTGCCACTCGCCCTTGGTGTTGGGCTCGTAGGCGATGGTGCCGCCGTAGTTGCCGTCCACGCGCATGGCGCCATCGCGGTGGTAGGCGTGGTAGGGGCAGCGCGGCGCGTTCACGGGGATCTGGTGGTGGTTCACACCCAGGCGGTAGCGCGCGGCATCGCCGTACGAGAACAGGCGCGACTGCAGCATGCGGTCGGGCGAGGGGCCGATGCCCGGCACCAGGTTGGCCGGCGTGAACGAGGCCTGCTCCACATCGGCGTGGTAGTTGCGCGGGTTGCGGTTGAGCTCCATCACGCCCACTTCGATCAGCGGGTAGTCCTTCTTGCTCCAGACCTTGGTCAGGTCGAAGGGGTGGAAGCGGTAGGTCTCGGCTTCATGCTCGGGCATGATCTGCACGCACAGCTTCCAGCGCGGGAACTCGCCGCGCTCGATGGCCTCGAGCAGGTCGCGCTGGCTGCTTTCACGGTCGGAGGCGACGACGGAGGCCGCCTCGGAATCGGTGAAGTTCTCGATGCCCTGCTGGCAGACCCAGTGGAACTTGACCCAGTGGCGCTCGTTGCTGGCGTTGATGAAGCTGTAGGTATGCGAGCCGAAGCCATGCATGTGGCGGTAGCCGCGCGGAATGCCCCGGTCGCTCATGACGATGGTGATCTGGTGCAGCGCCTCGGGCAGGCCGGTCCAGAAGTCCCAGTTGTTCTCGGGCGAGCGCAGGTTGGTGTAGGGGTCGCGCTTGACGGCCTTGTTCAGGTCCGGGAACTTGAGCGGGTCGCGGAAGAAGAACACCGGCGTGTTGTTGCCCACCAGGTCCCAGTTGCCTTCCTCGGTATAGAGCTTGACGGCGAAGCCACGGATATCGCGCTCGGCGTCGGCCGCGCCGCGCTCGCCGGCCACGGTGGAAAAGCGCGCGAACACTTCGGTCTGCTTGCCGATGTCGGAGAACACCTTGGCGCGGGTGTAGCGCGTGATGTCACCCGTCACGGTGAAGGTGCCGAAGGCGCCCGAGCCCTTGGCGTGCATGCGGCGCTCGGGAATCACTTCGCGGTTGAAGTGGGCCATTTTTTCCAGATGCCACAGGTCCTGCAGCAGCATCGGGCCACGCGGGCCGGCCGTGAGCGAGTCCTGGTTGTTGGCAACCGGGGCACCTGCGGCGGTGGTGAGCTTGTGGGTCATGGTCTCTCCTTGATCGAGGGGTGGTAGCGGCGCCGGCTTGCACGCAGGCAGCGCGGCGCTTGGAAAATCAATAGCTGCGTGCTATCGAATTGCTTTTATTGTTGTTTCGTTCTATGGATGCGGCAAGGCTTTGGCGATTGGCAAATCTCAACTGCGCCATAGCCAAAAAATTTCACCGCACCCCGCCTGCGTCGTGCCGGGCATGCTTTTTGCCAAGGCATTGTGTTGCGCGGGCGGATACGGCCCGTGTAGGCCGTCGCCCTGTCAGCCAGAGACCAGCTTGTGGACCAGATCGGCGGCCGTGGAGGCGCCGTACTTGCGCATCAGCCGTGCGCGGTAGATCTCCACCGTGCGGTGGCTGATGGCCAGGGCGCGGCCGATTTCCTTGGAGGTCAGGCCTTCCAGCAGGCGGGCGGCCACCTCGCGCTCGCGCCCCGTGAGTTCGGCCTTGACGGGGCGCTGGGCGCTGAGGTCCTCGAAGCTCCAGATGCCCGAGGCATGCGGGTCGCTGCGGTCCAGCGTGCGGCCCGTGACATGGCACCAGAACGTTTCGCCGTTGGCGCGCTTCATGATGCGGTTGTCCGAATAAAAGCCCCTTGCATTGAGAATGGGCGCGATGCGCGCGCCCAGCCGCTCATACTCGTCGGCGCTGGGGTAGAGGATCTGGAAGGTCTGGCCGATCAGCACCTCGCGCGAGGCCTCGAACATCTCGCAGACCTGGCGGTTGCAGTCGATCATGGTGCGGTTGCGCGAGATCACGAGACCGACGGGGGCGGCCTCGAACGCCAGCCTGTAATCTATATCCATGGGCAAATCTTTACGAAAAACTACTTATGCAAGTACGTAGTATCGTAGCGCATCCAATCTGAAGGAGACATGTGTGAAAAAGCTCTACCCCTCTGCGGAGCAGGCGCTCCAGGGCGTCGTGGCCGACGGGCAATTGCTGGCTGTGGGAGGCTTCGGCCTGTGCGGCATTCCCGAGGCCCTGATCGACGCGCTGCGTGACAGCGGCGTCAAGGGCCTGACGGTGATTTCCAACAACGCGGGCGTGGACGGCTTTGGCCTGGGCAAGCTGCTGGAGACGCGCCAGATCAAGAAGATGATCTCGTCGTATGTGGGCGAGAACAAGGAGTTCGAGCGCCAGTACCTGGCCGGCGAGCTGGAGCTGGAATTCACGCCCCAGGGCACGCTGGCCGAGAAGCTGCGCGCAGGCGGCGCCGGCATTCCCGCCTTCTTCACCAAGACCGGCGTGGGCACCATGGTGGCCGAGGGCAAGGAGCTGCGCGAGTTCGACGGCGAGACCTATGTGATGGAGCGCTCGCTCGTGCCCGATGTCTCCCTGGTCAAGGCCCACCGTGCCGACAAGAGCGGCAACCTGCAGTTCCGCCTGACGGCGCGCAACTTCAACCCTGCCGCCGCCACGGCCGGCAAGGTCTGCATCGTGGAAGTGGAGGAGGTGGTCGAGGTCGGCGAGATCGCACCGGACGACATCCACCTGCCCGGCATCTACGTGCACCGCATCGTGCACAACCCGAACCCCGAAAAGCGCATCGAAAAGCGCACCATCACAGAAAAACAAGGAGCCTGACCATGCCGTGGACCCAAGACCAGATGGCCGCCCGCGCGGCCCAAGAACTCGAAGACGGCTTCTACGTCAACCTGGGCATCGGCATTCCCACCCTGGTGGCCAACCACACGGGTGACAAGGAAGTGTGGCTGCAGTCGGAGAACGGCATGCTGGGCATCGGCCCCTTCCCGACCGAGGATGCCGTGGACGCCGACCTGATCAACGCCGGCAAGCAGACCGTGACGACGATTGCCGGCTCGTCCATCTTCGGCAGCGACCAGTCGTTCGCCATGATCCGCGGCGGCAAGATCAACCTGTCCATCCTGGGCGCCATGCAGGTGTCCGAGAAGGGCGACCTGGCCAACTGGATGATCCCCGGCAAGATGGTCAAGGGCATGGGCGGCGCCATGGACCTGGTGGCGGGCGTCAAGCGCGTCATCGTGCTCATGGAGCATGTGGCAAAGAAGAAGGACGGCACGACCGACCTCAAAATTCTTCCCGCCTGCACTCTGCCTTTGACCGGCGTGGGCGTGGTGGACCGTATCATCACCGACCTGGGAGTGATGGACGTGACGCCGCAGGGCCTGAAGCTCGTGGAACTGGCCCCCGAAGTGAGCTTCGAGGACATCCAGTCCAAGACCGGCGTGACGCTGATTCGCTGATGTTGCCGTGCTGTGCAGTGCCTGCCTGGTGCAGGCCTGCGCGACGAGAGCCCGCCTTGCGCGGGCTCTTTTGCTTATATTTCAGATTTCGAGCCAATGGGAGCCTCTATGACGGATGTCGCGGCCGTGCGCAATCCACCGACAGCGCAGGGATGGAAGGACGAGGGCGTGCATTTCCTGCGCGCCGTCACCGACATGGCCGAGCATTGCAACGTGGTGACCGGCGAGCCCATCTTCAACGACAAGGGTGTCAAGCTCGTGGACAAGGGCGCGCGCATCGACAGCAACATGTACGAGCGCCTGGTCAAGCACAAGCTGCGCGACCCCATCGACAAGCACCTGGGCGTTGACAACCGCGTGGACGTGCTGGCCATCGAGGCCCAGGCCATGGTGCAGTGCGAGACCGTGGACCTGATGCGCCGCCTGGTGCAGTCGCTGGGCGGCACGGACCGGCTGCTGGCGCCGCTGCGCCTGATGGTGCTGCCGCCGCAGATCGCCTTCAAGCTCACGGTCATGCGCGAGCAGCGCCCCGAGCTGTTCGCCCACAGCCTGCAGATGATGCTGGTGGCCGTCTACCTGGCGCTGCAAAGCGAATGGAGCGAGCGTGAATGCGGCCCGCTGGCCACGGCGGCCCTGCTGCACGATGTGGGCATGCTCTACATGGACCCGGCCTGGACCGACCCCAACTACCGGCTCACGGGCGCCGAGCGCAAGCACCTGGTGGCGCACTCGGTCACGGGCATGCTCATCATGCGGGGCGCGGGCGCGTATTCGCAGGACGTGGAAATGGCCGTGCTCGAGCACCACGAGCGCATGGACGGCACGGGCTATCCGCGCGGCGTGCATGGCGAAGCCATCTCCAAAATGGGCCGCATCCTGTTGCTGGCCGAGGTGGTCTCGGCCTTCTTCGACAAATTCCAGGACCTGCCCGGCCAGCGCCTGTCGCTGATGCTGCGCATGAACCACCGCCGCTATCCGGCCGATCTGGTCGGCATCCTGCTGCCGCTGCTGTACGACGAGATCTCGCCGGGCACGCCGCTGCCGCCGCTGCAGGCCGAGGTCACGCACAGCGTGGCAGCGCTGTCGGCCGCCTTCCAGATGTGGAACACGTTCAGCCAGGCCTTTCCCGAGCGCTGGCAGGCCATGCCCGACCACCAGGCGGCCGTCTACATCGACTCCAGCATCGGCAGCCTGCAAAAGCAGCTGGCCGAGGCCGGCCTGCACCCGAACCAGCAAACCGACCTGCTGGCCTACCTCAAGGACGACGTGCAGGGCATGAGCGAGCTGGCCCTGCTCAGCCGCGAGGCCCTGTGGCAGCTGCAGGCCATCGTCAACGCCTGCCTGCGCCGCTGGCCCGCCATCAACGCCCGCACCCACGCCGTGGACACGGCGGTCGCGCAATGGTGCGAAGCCTGCATGCAGATCGACGCCACGCCGCCGCCGGGTGGGGCAGCGGCAACAGCTGCGCACTGAGACAGCCGGGCTTGCCCGGCTTTTTTTACATCCGTGGATCTCTTGGAAATCAAGAGTGCTGTATATTCATACAGTATTTGAGATTTTCCCCATGACCACGCCCCACGCCTCCCAACCTGCGCAGCCCGCCCCCATGGCGGGCGCGGCGCGTGTGCTGCCTCAGTTGCAGGGCGTGTGGCGTGGCGATGGCTGGCAGCAGGCGCTGCAGCAGCGCGTCCAGCCTTCGGGCCATGCGCTGCTGGATGCGCAATTGCCGGGCGGGGGCTGGCCGCTGGGCGCGATGGTCGAGCTGCTGCAGCCCGCCCATGGCCATGCCGAATGGCCGCTGCTGTTGCCGGGTCTGGCGGCCCTGATGCAGCGCAGCGCGGGCCAGGTGGTGCTGGTGGCACCGCCTTGCAGGCCTTTTGCACCGGGACTGGAAGCGGCGGGCGTGGCGGCGCACCGGCTGTGCTGCGTGGAGGCCGATACCCACCCCGGCACCCACCCCGGCGCCCACCCGGCAGGCGATGGGGCAGGGCTGGCCTGGGTCTGTGAGCAGGCACTGCGCTGCCGCGACGTGCTGGCCGTGCTGGCCTGGCTGCCGGCCGGTCTGCCCATGGCCACGCTGCGCCGGCTGCAATGGGCGGCCGCTGCGCAGGGGCGCATTCTGTGGCTGTGGCGCGAGGCCTCGGCCGCCCTGCAGACGGTGGCCTCGCCTGCGCCGCTGCGGCTGCGCGTGGAGACAGAGTTGGGGGAGCCGGGCGAAGGCGGCACGCCAGCCTGCCTGCGCGTGCAGTTGCTCAAGCGCCGGGGGCCTGCGCTGGAGCATCCCTTGAAACTGCCGCTGCACCACTGGGCCTGGCAGGACGTGCTGCAGGCCCAGGCCCAGCGGCGCACCCGGCAGGCGGGCGAGGCGCAGCGCTGGCTTCATGGACACGGGCAACTGCTGCCCGCCGAGGCGCCCGCCCTGCAGGCGGCAGCGCACACCCTGGGATGAGATGCCATGGCACAGCCGAATCAAGCACTGCACTGGATTGCCTGGCCGCTGCATGCCGCGCAGGGCGATGGCCAGGGCAACGGCGACAGTGATGGCAAAGGCAGTGCCTGCGCGCAGCAGGCCTGGTGGGCCCTGCGCTGGACGCCGCGCGTGGCTCTCTGGTACGGGGCAGGGCAGGCCGTGGCGCTGATGGAGGTGGGCAGCGTGGAGCGCCTGTGGGGCGGCCGCCAGTCCATGCTGCTGGGCCTGCTGCGCGCTCTGCGTGAACAGCAGCCTGACACAGGGCAGGCAGGCAGCCCGCAGATGCCGGTCTGGGCCCGGGCCGCCACGGCCTGGCAGGCGCTGGCCCGGCTGCGCTGGCGCATGCAGGGCAACGCGG
>NZ_JTKZ01000392.1:0-2929 GCF_000799035.1 Delftia sp. ZNC0008 | reverse complement strand
GGCCCGCGATGGAGGCCACGGCCACGGCCGCCATGGCCGGCAGCCAGCCCGTGCCGACCAGGAACAGCGCAACACCCGAGCCCAGCATGCAGATGGAGATCACCTTCTCCAGCCGCTGCACGCGGCCCACGAGGAAGCCGCCGGCCAGCATGCCTGCCGCGCCGCAGAGCATGTAGCCCGTGACGATCAGCGCCGTCACGCTCAGCGGCAGTCCGTACATGGACTGCATGGCGGGGCTGGCAAAGCTCTGGATGGCGCTGAGCGCGCAGGTGCTCCAGAAGAAAAACGAGAAGCACAGCCAGACCGAGGGCAGCTTCAGGAAGGCCATGGGATGCTCCTGCGGCACGGCGGCCGCAGCGGCGCGCGCCGCGGGGGCCTGGGCATCGGCCGCACGGTCGTCCAGCGCCTCGCGGTTGAGCACCATGATGGTGAGGATGACGGCGGCCAGGGCCGCGCCGCACAGGCAGGCCAGGCGCCACGAGCCCGTGGCCGTGGTGATGCCCGCCATGAACAGCGGCGCCAGCGCCCAGCCGATATTGCCCGACAGGCCGTGCACCGAGAACGCATGGCCGATGCGCTTGGCCGACACGCGCTTGTTGAGAATGGTGAAGTCCACCGGGTGGAAGGGCGCATTGCCCAGGCCCGCGAAGAAGGCCGCCAGCAGCAGCATTCCATAGCCCTGCGCCAGGCTGGCGACCACGCCCGCCACGGTGAAGCTGCCCAGCGCCGCAAACAGAATGGGGCGCGCGCCGAAGCGGTCCACGGCAAAGCCGGCCATGGCCTGTCCCACGCCGGAGACCACGAAGAACAGCGACACCATCACGCTGAGTTCGGCATAGCTGTAGCCGAACTCGGCGATCAGCCACGGAAACAGCGGCGGCAGCAGCAGGTGGAAGAAATGCGAGGAACCATGCGCCAGGCCGATCAGGCCGATGGTGCGCACATCGCTGCGCAGCGGGTCCGGCGCCACGGCGTCCGGCATGGAAGAGGAAGAGGCGGTCATGGGCCGCATCTTAGGCAGCAGCGTTTCGTCTTGTATGCGATAGTCTGCCAACTTCTATCGCAAACATGCCAAAGCCTGTCTCCACGCCCGGCACCCCTGCCGACACTCTTGCCGACACCCTGCCCAGCACCTGCCCCGCAGCCGCACTGCGGTCGGTGCGCAGGGCCCGGCCGATGGAGCCGGTGGAGGCCCTGCATCCGCACCTGTTCGTGCCCACGCCCCAGCGCCCCGTGCGCGCCAAGCAGCATCGCCTGTCGGCACGCACGCGCGTCATACCGCACAGCCACAGCTGGGCACAGATCGCCATCTCGCTGGACGGCGTGCTGCACCTGTCGGCCCCCCAGGGCACGCTGATCGCCCCACCCTCCAAGGCCGTGTGGATTCCGCCCGGCCTGGTCCACGCCGTGGCCATGGTCGAGGAAGCCGATCTCGTCTCCATCTACGTGCTGCAGGACGATCCGGCCCAGGGCCCCGTACTGCCGGACCTCCCGTCCTGCGGCGTGGCCTGCAACCCGCAGGACTGGGCACGCTGCCGCGTGCTGGAGGTTTCGCCGCTGATGCGCGAGCTGATCACGGCCCTGCCCAAGCAAAGCGATGACCAGCCCGCACCGGACGCCGCCACCCTGCAGCGCGAGCACCATCTGAGCGCCCTGCTGCTGGAAGAACTGCGCCGCGCCAGCGAAGTCCACCTTGGCGTGAACATGCCCCAGGACAAGCGGCTGCGCATGCTCTGCGAGGCCGTCGTGGCCGACCCCACCCAGCACGAGAGCCTGGCCGACTGGGCGGCAGACACCGGCGCCAGCCCGCGCACCGTGGCCCGGCTGTTCCAGCAGCAGCTGGGCTGCAGCTTCACCACCTGGCGCCAGCAAGTCGTGCTGGCCCACGGCCTGAGCCTGGCCGCGCGCGGCCTTCCCATACAGCAGATCGCGGCCGAGCTGGGATACAGCCCCAGCGCCTTCAGCGCCATGGTGCACCGCACGGTGGGCATGCCTCCGGCACGGTTCTTCGGGCAGCAGGCCGGCTCCGCTGCCCACAGGGTCGGATCAGGCGCTGTATCGCGGCCGACCAGGGAATGACTGGGAACCACCTCCTCTTCGCGATAGCTGATCCGATATAGGGTTTGCCTAAGGCCAGCCCATGGAATAGGGCGGCGCCCTGCGTGCTCTTATGCCGCATGATCTCCACCGCCGAGTCGCGCTACAACCAGTGGGTGCGCGAGCACTACCGATTCCTGCTGCGCAGCGCCTGGGCGCTGACCGGCTCGCGCGCGCTGGCCGAGGACGTGGTGCAGGACTGCTTCACCAGCGCCTGGCGCTTTCGCCACCAGCTGCGCGAGGCCGCAATGGCGCGGGCCTGGCTGTTCCAGATCATGCGCCGCCATGCCTTCCGGCACCTTGCGCCATCGGCCCATCTGGTCAGCGATGACGAGGCGCTGGACCAGCATCCCGCCCCCTCCCCCTCGCCTTCGGCGCTGGATGACCGGCTCGACGTGGTCAAGGCGCTGTCGCGCATCGCCCCCATCCACCGCGAAGTGCTGGTGCTCTATTACTTCGACGACATGCCCACGGCCCAGATGGCCGAGGCCCTGGACATTGCGCCGGGCACGGTGCTGTCGCGCCTGTCACGCGCCCGCGATGCGCTGAAGGCGGCCCTGGAGCAGGCCGCCCCGGCGCCTGCTCCAGAGACTGCCAGCGTGATCCCGCTGCGCCCCACCCCGCTGCGCGCCACCCGATAGCAAGGCTTGAAATGACTGCCCCGGACACGACCGACGAATCGGCCTTCGACCTGCGCGCACGCGCCGAACTGGCCCTGGCCTTCGACCCCGGGCCGCACGGCGAGCCGCCCGCCCATCTGCTGCGCCACACGCCCTGGCATGCGCGCAGCGGCGTGCGCCGGCTGATCGCCGCGCTGCTGGTGGGCAGCTCG
>NZ_JTKZ01000424.1:0-20749 GCF_000799035.1 Delftia sp. ZNC0008 | reverse complement strand
CCGCGTAGATCGACCTGGATCCGGCTGTAGTAGTACAGCGCGGCCACAACCACCGCACCTATGAGCAAACCCAGCACGGGATGGGCCGAGACCCCGTAACGCCCCGCCATGCAGCGCGCAAAGCACCAGGTGCCAAACAGGTACATGGCGCCTGTGTACACGGCCCAATGGTGGAGTTGTTCGCGGGGGGCAATGCTCTGCCATGCAAGCGCCAGGGAAACCAGGGCATAGCCGCCGGCAATCCACAGCAGATAGCGCTGGCGACGCTGCACCAGCCAGCACACGGCCAGCGTGCAGCTGAGCAGCAAAATGCTCAGCGGCGCAATCAGTACATAGAGGCGATCGGTATCGAGTGACACATCCACAGCGTGTTATGCACTTGCAGGTGCGAAAGACGGCGGCTGGCAGCTTCCAAGCCCAGGCATTCAATGGCGCGGCAGCCGCAAGCGTCATTGCATTTTGCATCCGATGTCACCGGCGCTTGCCACTGCATATGCACTGTTCCGCGTTGTGCACAGCGGGTGATATCGGGTCTGCCCGCGCGCAGCCTCAAGTTCCCTGTATTTCTGACGAAAAAGCAAGTCATCTTTTCCGGATTGATGGGCCATGTCGATATGGCGGGGCTTTTCACCGGAAGACGGCCGGCGCTAGTGCGCGTGGCCTGTTGTTTCACCTTTCCTCTGTTCAGTTTTTCCGACGAGAGTTCTACGAATGAAATTTGATCAATGGAGCGTGTCCGCCAAGCTTTGGGGCACGCTGGGCGGCTTGCTGGCGATGATGCTTGCGGTATCGCTGTGGGCACAGTTTGCGGCGGCCCGCGCCATGGACCAGGGCATGCAGACGCTGTCCGAATATGAGAACCGCATCGGTCTGGCCATTCAATGGAAGGGCGCAACGGAAACCACGGGCGAGCGGGTGCTGGCCAGCAATGCCTCCACCGATGAGGAATTGACGCGCCTGCTCGACGGCCGGGTCAAGGAGGGCTCTGGCCTGATCACCAAGCTGCAGGCCGAGATCGTCAAGGGTGCCAGCGAGGCAGACAAGGCTGCGCTGGAGCGCATCGCCAGCATCCGTGCCGAGGTGCTGGCGCTGAACAAGCGGGCCCGCGAGATCAAGTTGACGGGCGATGCCGCGGCGTTCCGCGAGTTCGTCCAGCAACAGTACCTGGGTGCCATCGGCCGCTATGTGGACTCGCTGGAAGTCTTCGTGCAGCTGCAGCGCAGCCAGCGCGATGCGGCCATGGAGCAGGCCCAGGCCGCGCGCCAACAGGCCAGTGTGCTGGCCTGGATTGTCCAGGGCGTGGTGCTCCTGGCCGGACTGGCGCTGGCCTTCGTGCTGACGCGTGCCATCACGCGTCCGCTGGAGCGAGCCGTGCAACTGACCGATGCCATTGCGCAGGGCGACCTTACCGTGTCTGCCGAGGACAGCCGCAAGGACGAATTCGGTCATCTGCTGCGCTCGGTCTCGGGCATGGCGGCACGGCTGCGTGGCCTGGTGACGGAGGTGCGTGACAGCGTGCACTCGATCTCCACTGCATCCACCGAGATTGCCGCCGGGAATCACAACCTGTCTTCGCGCACCGAGCAGACGGCGTCGAACCTGGAGGAAACGGCCGCCAGCATGGAGCAACTGACCGCGACCGTGGGCCAGGCCGCCGACACCGCGCGCCAGGCCAATCATCTGGCCGGCAGCGCCGCCCAGGCGGCCGAGCGCGGGGGCGCCGTGGTGGGCCATGTGGTGGCCAGCATGGACCGCATCAGCGACAGCGCACGCCGCATCTCCGACATCATCGGCGTGATCGACTCCATTGCTTTCCAGACCAACATCCTCGCGCTCAATGCCGCCGTGGAAGCGGCCCGCGCGGGTGAGCAGGGCCGTGGCTTCGCTGTCGTGGCTGGCGAAGTGCGGGCCCTGGCCCATCGCAGCGCAGAGGCCGCCAAGGAGATCAAGGGGCTGATCAGCACCTCGGTCGATGCCGCGCAGGAAGGCTCTGCCCAGGTCGCCCAGGCCGGCCAGGTGATGGATGACATCGTGGGCAGCGTGCGCAAGGTCTCGGACATGATTGGCGAGATCACGGCGTCTTCCACCGAGCAGCGCGACGGTATTGGCCAGGTCAACCAAGCCGTCAGCCATCTGGACCAGATGACGCAGCAAAACGCGGCCTTGGTGGAGGAGTCCGCAGCGGCAGCGGCTGCACTGAGCGACCAGGCGCAGCGCCTGTCGGGCATGGTGGCCGTGTTCAAGGTTGGCAACGCTGTGCCAGCCCTGCGATAGCGCGTGCAGAAAAAAAAGGACCGCCGGGGGCGGTCCTGTTGCAGAGAAAAGCCGTGGCCCTTGCGGGCCTGCCAGGGTAAGTCAGTGAGAGGGGAGGGAGGAGATAGTCTCCCTGGCTCGGCTGGAAAATGGTTCGTGGTGGTGGCGGATTGCTCCAGTGGCCGTTGGGGCCTTGCCGTTGCGTGACGGGATGCCCATGGCTTGCGGGTGCTGCAATGACGTGGGCATCATGATTTTGGAGAGTGCAGGTGTAGGACAGTTCCCTGTGCGATACCTGCTGTTTCCCTTGTTGTGATTGCTTGGGTACCGAAACATGCAGGCACCTCTCGGCTCACACATCAGCACTACATTGAAGAATTTGTAACTTCTGGGCAATAGGGTTAACCCCTTGCTTCTGGCAACAAAAAGCCCGCACTTGGCGGGCTCTGTCGCAGCTTAGTGGCTGCCAGGGGGCGGGCTGCGCCGGACCTCATATGGCGAAGGGAGTGCGGTCCTTGCCTTCAATCCAGCGGGGCTGCTTGCCGCGGCCGGTCCAGGTCGCACCGGTGGCCGGATCGCGGTACTTGGGAACGCCGACCACGCGAAAACCAGCGCCAGTCTTGGCTTTGGACGAGGGAAAGACATCGGCCTCGGTCAATCCGTATTGGTCGATGATGGTGCGCACCTGGGCAATGGCTCCGGACTTTTCGGTCTTGAGCACTTCGGCGATCTGGGCTTCGAGCTGGGCTTTCTGCTGCAGCAGTGTCTTGTAGTCTGTGGTCATGTATATCAATGAATGTTGATCTGCCAATATAAAGGAATCCGGGAGAGCTTTTGGCAAAGTGAGCCTACACTGCCGCGCAACACCCGGATGACGACAGGCGTATTGTCAGAGAGCCTGTTTGAGAACAGGTTCCCATGTTGCCTGAGTCTAGGCGAGTCTGACGCTGATTTTTGTGGCGTATGGAAACCGGGTCATCGCATCTGCCACCGCTGCGCAGGTGCTGGGAAACAGGGCCGTGTAGCAGGCGCCGGCCACTTTGATGATGCATCGCTTCATGTTTCTCTCCCCTTGAATGACAGGTCTGCCTGCTTATCGGCATCTTTGCATCAAGATGAAACATTTTGTATCCTGCTCCCTGCCGATCCTGGTCAGGGGCCTTCATGGATCCATGGCAGTCCAGGAAGGGCAAGAAAAGGCCGCATGGTGCACCCCAAAAATATGAGGGAGGGAAAAACACAGGGTGCGCGGCGCAAACGGCAGGACCCTGTTGCAAGGCCCTGGCGTTTGCGACAAAAAGATCCCGCCTGCAGGGCGGGAAATGTCTGTGTTACAAATTGACACTATAGCATGCATCCGTCCAGGATGTGACGATAACTTGCAAAAACCTGACGACTCAGGCCCCGGTGGCGTTGCGAGCAAAGCGCTGCTTGCTCGAAGGGGTGGTGCAGCGGATCACCTGCAGCCAGGAAGCGTGCAATTGCAAGGGCAAGTACGCACTCTTTGAGCTCTGGCGGCCGGTGTGTCTCGGATAGGCTCGGTGGGCATCCACAGCCCTCGTTTTTGCCTTTACTACGCATCATGTTTCAAACACTTCGTGCCCGCCTGATCCTCATCTGCGTGGCAATCACAGTGGCCGCGCTGTTCGCGCTGTCCATGGCCACCTTCTGGACGGCGCGCGGCAGCACGCTGTCCGGCATCGACGAAAACATCGGCCAGCTCACGCAGGCCCATGCAGCCGCATTGACCGACTGGGTCCAGGACAAGCAGCGCATCACCGGCTCGCTGAAAACGGCGGTGCAACAGCCGGACCCGATTCCTTTCCTGCTGGCAGGCCAGCAGGCCGGCGGCTTCGATGACGCCTACTTCGTGCATGCGGACAAGCGTGCCGTGTTCACCCATCCCATGCCGGAGAACTACGACGGCACCCAGCGCGACTGGTTCAAGCAGGCCGTGCGGGAAGGCCGTCCGGGCGTCACGCCGGCCTACGTGGACGCCAGCACGGGTGAGCTGACGATCAGCTTTGTCGATCCGGTCGGGGCCTCGGGCGCGATCACGGCCGTCGTCGGCACCGATGTGCGGCTGGCGGCCATGTCCAGGAAAGTGGCGGCCATACGCCCCCAGGAAAAGAGCTTCGCCTTTCTGATGGACGGCGAAGGCCGTCTGCTGGCCTACGCCAGGCCCGAGCTGGCGCTCAAGCCCGCTTCGGCGATTGCACCGGAGCTCGATGCGGCCCTGATCAAGCGCCTGGCCGAGCAGGGCGGACGTGCCGACCTGGTGCTCGATGGAGAGCCGCAGATGGTCTACGCCGCCAAGGTGGAGGGCACGCCCTGGACGCTGGCCGTAGTGATCGACCGCGCACAGGCCACGCATTCCGTAAGCGCGCTGCTGCAGGTGGCCGCCTTCATCACCGCGCTTTCCGTGCTGGGTACGGCCGTGCTGTTGACCGTGGTGCTGCGCCGGATGCTCATGCGCCTGGCCGTGGCACGCGATGCATTGCAGGACATTGCTTCCGGCGAGGGCGATCTGACCCGCCGCCTCACGGCGGCAGGCCGGGACGAACTGGCGCAGATCGGCCAGTCCTTCAATCAGTTCGTGGACAAGATCGCCACGGTGCTGCTGCGCATTCGCGAATCGTCGGAATCGGTGCGCATGGCGTCGGCCGAGATCGCGGGCGGCAACCAGGACCTGTCGTCACGCACCGAGCAGCAGGCCAGCTCGCTGGAGCAGACGGCAGCCGCCATGGAGCAGATCACGGCAACCGTGCAGCAAAACGCGGCCAATGCCCGCCAGGCCAGCGAGCTGGCCACCAGCGCCTCGCAGATCGCCACGCAGGGCGGTGAGGCCGTGGGCCAGGTGGTGCAGACCATGGGTGGCATCGAGGCGTCGGCACGCAAGATCGAAAGCATCATCGGCGTGATCGACTCCATCGCCTTCCAGACCAACATCCTCGCGCTCAATGCTGCCGTCGAAGCGGCCCGTGCCGGCGAGCAGGGCCGTGGCTTTGCGGTGGTGGCCAGCGAGGTGCGCACGCTGGCCCAGCGCAGCGCCACGGCGGCGCGGGAGATCAAGGCGCTGATCGACGATTCCGTGGGCCAGATCGACACGGGCAGCCGGCTGGTGCGCAATGCGGGCACCACCATCGACCAGGCCGTGGACGGCGTGCGCAAGCTCAGCACGCTGGTGGCCGAGATCAGCAACGCCAGCCAGGAGCAAAGCCGTGGCATTGCCGAGGTGGGTAGCGCCATTGGACAGATGGACCAGGTCACGCAGCAGAACGCCGCCCTGGTGGAAGAGGTCACGGCGGCTGCGCAATCGCTGCAGCAACAGGCCGTGCAGCTGGCCCAGGCCGTGGCGGGCTTCAAGCTCGACGAAGGAAACGGCGCCCGCCGCCTGCGCTGAGCGCGGGCAAAACGCCGAGGCGGCGCCTGGTGTCAGGCCGCCTTGGCGCCCCCGGAATGCTCGCAGGCAAAGGCCGGTGTACCGGCCTCGTCCGGCCGCTCGCCCGCCACGAAATACCGGTCCCGGCCGCTGGCCTTGGCCTGGTACAGCGCCGTGTCGGCCGTGCGCAGCAAGGCGCTCAAACCCAGCGGAGGCTGGGCCATGTTCGTGCAGGCGATGCCAATGCTCAGCGTGGGGCAGATGGTTGCGCCATCGCTTGTCTCGATGCGGATTTCGCGCGTGGCTTCGCACAGCCGCTGGGCCACGGCGCTGGCCGTGGTGCAGTCGGCGCCAGGCAGCAGCACGGCAAATTCCTCGCCGCCCAGGCGGCCTATGAGTTCATGCGGGCGCAGCGCCTGCGACAGGCGGGCCGAGACTTCCTGCAGCACCCGGTCGCCAGCGGCATGGCCGTGGCGGTCGTTGGTGTGCTTGAAGTGATCCAGGTCCAGCATCAGCATGGCGCCCGACTGGTGCTCGCGCTGCAGGCGCTCCAGCGTGCGCTGAGCGCGCTCCAGAAAGCTGGTGCGTGCCAGCAGGCCGGTCAGCGCATCGTGGTTCACTGCATGGCGCAGTTTGCTGAGCATGTCCTTGAAGGCCATGAGCGTGCAGGCCACGGCCAGCGGGCCTATGGACAGCATGGCCAGGCCCAGGCGGAACGAGAACGTGGTCTCCAGTTCGGAACTGGGCGAGGTGAGCAGTACATCTGAAAATGTGGCCAGCTTGATGGCACAGCTGGCGAGGTTGAGCAGGGCGACCACGAACAGCCGGTAGCGCATGGCACACAGCAGCATGGCCGGCATGCTCAGGGACATCGCGCCCGGCCCGCCCAGGTAGATGGCAATGGCCTCGGAGATCACCAGGGCCAACAGCGGCAGCAGGGCCTGCACGATCTGCCTGAACGGCTGGCCACGCCAGGACAGCGGCTCCAGGCTTGCGGGAAAGCTCAACAGAACGGGCAGCAACAGGGTCATGTGCATCAGCTCGCTGCTGAACCACATGGCCATCATGGGCTGCCAGGGCCAATGCATCAGCTGGTGCATGCCCACCGAGCCCAGCACGGCGCCGACCACGCTCACAAGCAGGCTGCACATCACCAGGTGCAGCACCGATGAGGGGGAGCGCATCTGCCGCACCCGCAGCGGCAGGCGCCGCATCATCACCCAGCCGCAGGCCACGGCTGCCAGATCGGCGAAAGTCAGCCACAGGGTCTGGTCAAGCGGGCTGCCCGACAACCATTCGGCCAACGCCATGGCCACGGCGGCCGCCGTCCAGCAGTGTCTATGGCTGTAGGCGGGGCTGCGCAGCATCCAGCCCAGGAGCAGGGCGTTGGACAGCCATAGAGATGACAGATGCCCCGGAGAGCGCAGGCCCAGCGCCACGGCCGAGCACAGAAACAGCACCCCGCCCAGCACAAAGCTGTCCCGCCAGGGCGTTGCAGCTTGTGAAATCCACGGATCTCCAGATACGGCGCGATATGACATATGTCTCCCCTGTGGAGACTGAATGGAGGCACCGGACACTGCGCGCGTTCGTCGGGCATGCCGGGCATGCCCTTGTCATGGGGAACGAGCGGTCCGGCGGGCAGCGGGAAATCGGAAACCCTCCTTTGGCGTGCTGCGGCAAGCCGCGTAACTGCGGGCAGGCCCTGCGTCGGAAGCCGACGGATGCGGGGTAACTTGAGTTCACAAAATTTACGCCTGCGGGGCCAATCTAGCGGAAATGCATGTATTTGCAAGTACTGATCCATCATGCGTGCTGCGCCTTCCCAAGCGGTTTGCCGTGTTCCGTCGAGCCCGGCCAATACGGCCGCAGGCGGCAGCCCTGCCCGCGGAGCAGCGTCGCCAAAGGAAGGATGGGATGCATGCTAAGTATTTATGCGAGGTCCCAGCCGGGTGACATGCAGCGGCGGAGCATCGGGGTGTGTCGGTGGATTTGTAATTTGTTACTTTTGTTTCTGATAGCCATTACTCTTGCCTGGTGGTGCCCATGTGCCGTCGCTGCTGGGCGATGCGGGATGGGGATGCACTCCAGATGCGGCGGTTTCGGATGAAACGAGGATCTTGTTGATGAAAGCGACGATTTGCAGCGCATAGAATTGCCGGATTGGTGGATATATCTGCCGAAATGTTGAACACGTCCGAGCCGCCGCCATAGGCTCTTGCCGTTGACGTCCAGGGAACTGCATGGAATACCGTCTTGATGAAACCGACCGCCAACTGCTGCGCCTGCTGCAGACCAATGCGCGGGCTTCCACCGCGCATCTGGCCCGGCAGATGAATCTGGCGCGCACGACGGTGGTGGCCCGCATTGCCCGGCTGGAGCAGGAAGGCGTGATCGCCGGATACGGCGTTCGCCTGGGTGCGCGCGTGGAGCAGTCTGCGGTGCGCGCGTACTGCGGCATTCGCGTGCAGCCCAAGACGGCCACTTCAGTAATGCAGGCACTCAACCGTTTCACCGAGGTCGAGGAAGTCTCCGCCGTCAGCGGCCAGTACGACTACATGGTGTTCGTGCGCTGCGAGAGCAACGAAAAGCTCGACGCGCTGCTGGACCGCATAGGCCTGATCGACGGCATACAGCAGACCTATACCTCGGTGGTGCTCAGCCGCAAGATCGACCGGCGCATGACGGCGGCGCTGAGCCAGCTGGCTGAATCTGCCGCCTGAGTCTTCTGCCCGTGCTGGCCGATGGAGAGCTGGGTGGCTGTCCACATCGACTGTCGGGCATCAGACATTTCCTAGTGAAACTGCCGGGTAGGCAGTGCCTTGCCTCGCTCCTATGCTGATGCGGGCCCCGTGGCAGACCGGGGCCTTTGTGTACGCATAACACCAGGAGACAAAGCATGCACCCAGCGCTTCGCAGTGGATGGAAACCCTTGTCATTGATAGCCCTGGCCGCCTTGGCGGCCTGCGGCGGTTCGGGAGACGGCTCCGGCAGCAAGTACAGCGCGGAGATCCGCCGCACGGAGATGGGCATTCCGCACATCAAGGCCAAGGACTGGACGGGCCTGGGCTATGGTGCGGGCTATGCCCAGGCGCAGGACAACCTGTGCACCATGGCCGACTCCTTCCTGACCTACCGCGGGGAGCGTTCGCGCCACTTCGGCGGCGATGCCCAGGCCGTCTATGACAGCACCATCGACCGGCCGCGCAACATCGATTCGGACTTCTTCTTCCGCCATGTCGTCTCCGATGACGCCGTGGCCGCCATGATCCAGGCCCAGCCCGACAAGCTCAAGCAACTGGTCGATGGCTTCGTGGCAGGCTACAACCGCGTGGTGCGCGAGACCCCCGCCGGGGCCAAGGCCAATGCGGCCTGCGCGGGCCAGCCTTGGGTGCAGGCCATCACGGCCCAGGACATCTGGCGGCGCATGTACACGGCCAATCTGGCCGGCGGCTACAGCAATTTCGTGGCCCAGATCGCCAATGCCGTGCCGCCTGCAGCGGCTGCGGCGGCAACGGCCTCGGCCAAGCCGGCAAAGGGCCGGTCGGCCGCGACGCAGCTGGCCGCGCTCAAGCCGGGCCAGGTGGTGGCGCCATCATTGCAGGTGGGCGGCACCACGGGCATAGGCAGCAACATGTACGGCTTCGGCCAGCAGGCCACGGGCGGCGGCAGCAGCGTGCTGTTCGGCAATCCGCACTGGTACTGGAAGGGGCCGGACCGCTTCTACCAATCGCAGCTCACGATTCCGGGCGAGATCGACGTCAGTGGCGCCAGCTTCCTGGGTATCCCGATGGTGCTGATCGGCTTCAACAACGACGTGGCCTGGAGCCATACCGTGTCCACGGCGCGGCGCTTCGGCCTGTTCATGTACCAGCTGGCGCCCAATGATCCGACCCGCTATGTGCGCGACGGCAAGACCGAGGCCATGCAGGCCAGCAGGATCACGGTGAGCGTGCGCAATGCCTCCGGCGGGCAGGACCAGGTCACGCGCACGCTGTACAAGACCGTTCACGGCCCCGTGGTCAACCTCGGCGCCATGGACCCGGCGCTGGGCTGGACCACGCAGAGCGTGTTCGCCATCCGCGACATCAACGCCTACAACTACCGCACCTTCCGCAACTGGCTGCGCTGGAACCAGGCCAAGTCGCTGGACGAGTTCATCCGCATCCAGAAGGAGGAGTCGGCCATTCCCTGGGTCAACACCGTCGCTGCGGGACGCGGCAACGCCCAGGTCTGGTATGCCGACATAGGCGCCGTGCCCAACGTGCCGCCCGCGCAGCTGCAGGCCTGCGCCACGCCGGCCTCGGCAGCCATCAACGCGGCGCTGCCCCAGGTGCCGGTGCTGGCCGGCGGCAGCAGCCAGTGCGACTGGGGCTCGGATGCGGATTCGGTGCAGGCCGGCGCCATCGGCCCGGCACGCATGCCCAGCCTGCTGCGTGGCGACTACGTGGGCAACATGAACGACAGCTACTGGCTGTCCAATGCCTCGGCACCGCTGACCGGCTATCCGGCCATCTTCGGCTCCACCTCTTCAGCCCAGAGCCTGCGCACGCGCCTGGGCCACACCATGGCGCTGCAGCGGCTGGCGGGCACGGACGGCTATCCGGGCAAGCTGGCCACCAGCGACATCGTGCGCCAGATGGTGCTGGACAGCCGTGTCTACAGCGCGCGCTTCAAGGACGAGGCATTGGCCCAGGTCTGTCCAGGCCCCGTGTCCTCGGCGGGTGAAACGGTGGACGTCTCGGCTGCCTGCACGGCGCTGCAGGCCTGGGACGGCACGGGCACGGCGGCATCCAGGGGCTCCCATGTCTGGGACGAGTTCTGGAAGCGCGTGGCCAGCCAGATCAAATCGGCCGACCTGTATGCCGTGCCCTTCGATGCGGCCGACCCCGTCAACACGCCGCGTGGCATCAAGCCCACGGCCAAGGCGGCGCTGCAAAAGGCGTTCGCCGAAGCAGTGAAGGCCGTGCAGGCCAGCGGCTTTGCCATGGATGCGGCGCGCGGCACCGTGCTGTTCTCGCAGCGTGGCGGAGAGAAGACGGCACTGTATGGCGGATGCGGCGAGGTGGGCTACTTCACCATCACCTGCTCGGAAAACAAGATAGAGCAGGGCGGCTACAGCATGGACGGGCAGCCGCACGGCAACAGCTACATGCAGGTGGTGAGCTTCCCGGCGGCCGGAGTGGAGGCCCATACCTTCCTGACCTTCTCGCTGTCGGACGATCCTGCCTCGGCCCACTATGCGGACTACACCAAGGCCTACGGTGCGCGCCAGTGGCTCAAGCTGCCGTTCACCGACAGCGCCATCCAGGCCAGCCCGGCCTACAAGACGCAGACCGTGAGCGAGTGACATCCGCTGTCCGGCGTGATGCAGTGCCCGCCTGAGGGGGCTGCATCCGGCATGCAATGCAAACGGGGGCCCAGGCCCCCGTTTCGCTTGACTGGTTGCCTGGCTCAGTCCACCACGACGCGGGCCTGGCCCGCTTCCATGCGGCCGACGATGGCTGCATCGCCAAAGCCCTGTTCGGCAAACAACGCAAGCACCTGGTCCGCCACATCGGGCGTGCACGATACGAGCAGGCCGCCCGAGGTCTGCGGATCGGTCAGCAGCGCGCGCTGCGCATCGGTGATGCCGGCGCCCAGCACCACCTGCGTGCCATATGAGGCCCAGTTGCGGCCCGAGGCGCCCGTAATGACGCCCTGCTCGGCAAAGCCCTGCACCGTGGGCAGCACGGGCAGGCTGCGGCTGTCGATGCGCGCCGTCAGGCCCGCGCCGCGTGCCAGTTCCAGGCCGTGGCCCAGCAGGCCGAAGCCCGTCACATCGGTCAGCGCGTGCACGCCGTCCATCTTGCCCAGCGCCGTGCCGGGGCGGTTGAGCAAGGTGGTTGCCTCCACCATGGCGCGGTAGCCGGCTTCGTCCAGCAGGTTCTTCTTGAGCGCGGCCGACAGAATGCCCACGCCCAGCGGCTTGCCCAGGATCAGCACATCGCCGGCCTTGGCGTCGGCGTTGCGTTTCATCTGGCGCGGGTTGACGATGCCGATGCCCACCAGGCCGTAGATGGGCTCGACCGAGTCGATGGAGTGGCCGCCGGCCAGTGGAATGCCGGCATCGCGGCAGACCGACTCGCCGCCTCCCAGGATCTTGGCAATGGTGTCGTGCGGCAGCACATTGATGGGCATGCCCACGATGGCCAGGGCCATCAGCGGCTGGCCGCCCATGGCGTAGATGTCGGACAGCGCATTCGTCGCGGCGATGCGGCCGAAGTCATACGGATCGTCCACGATGGGCATGAAGAAATCCGTGGTCGCCACGATGGCCTGCTCGTCGTTGATGCGGTAGACGGCGGCGTCGTCAGCGGTCTCCGTGCCCACCAGCAGGTCCGGGAAGAACTGCTTGGGCAGCGCGCTCTTGCCGATCAGCTCCGCCAGCAGGCCCGGCGCGATCTTGCAGCCGCAGCCGCCGCCATGGGACAGCGAGGTGAGTCGGGGAGCTTGGGAGGTGTCTGTGGTCATGGAGCAATCCGGCGAACGGGGGCGATCGCAGTAGTGGAAAAGAGTGCCTGCCGCCAGCGCGGCGGCGCGGCGGCGCGGCGGCGCGCCATATTATGGGCGGGCACGGCGTGCGGCCATGGTACAAGCGGGCATGTCCAAGTCTTTCGCTCATGACCGCGCATCCGTGGACTGCGATCCCGAGACGGTGGTCGGCGTGGAGCAGCGCGGCTTCAACGCCTGGCCAGCCCAGCGCACCGTGCTCTGCGGGGACTGGCTGCTGCGCGCCGCGCAGGGCCATACCAAGCGGGCCAACTCGGCCAATGCCCATCAGCCCGGCGCCCGCCTTGGCGCCTTGCTGGCGCAGATCGAAGCCTTCTACCAAGGCCAGGGCCTGCCGCCCGTCTTCCGCCTCTCGCCCCTGGCCAGCCCCGAGGCCGATGCCCAGCTGGCGCAGGCCGGCTACCTGCTGGCCGATCCTTCGCTCGTGATGCGCGCAGACTTGGCGGACATGGCGCAGCCGGCGGACGAAAAAGGCTGGACCCTCGCCATGGATGCCCGGCCCGGTGCGGCCTGGCTGCAAGGCTTTGCCGAGGCCGGCGCCGTGCCGCCCCGTCACAGGCAGGCGCATCACCACATGCTGCAGTCCATTGCCTGGCCCGCCGCCTTTGCCACGCTGCGCGTCGGGGGCGAGGTGGCCGGGTTCGGCCTGGCCGTGCTGGAGCGCGGCTGCGTGGGCCTGTATGACATCGTCATCGCACCTGCAATGCGCGGGCGGGGGCTGGGCCGTGCGCTGGTGTGCGGCCTGCTGCACTGGGGACGGACGCAGGGGGCGCAATGGGCCGAGCTGCAGGTGCGGGCTCCCAACCGGGTGGCGCGCGGGCTGTATGAAAGCCTGGGCTTTCATCCGCTCTACGCCTATCACTACCGCCTGCCTGCCGCGGCGCCTTGATGTGCCGCAGCGACTAAGAAAGGATGATGACCCAGCGCGACACTCCGGGTGCTCCGAGGCGGGCGATATGTGAAAAAATGCTTCGATGCGCCGTCGTGGTGCAATGCATGGATTTCCCGTTCAAGGAGCCTTGGTTGGCTGTTCGCATAAATCGCTCACAGCGCTCGCAGCGCTCACTTCTCCCATCCCGCAGGTGGTGCATGGGTGGCAGGATCAAGGGCCTGCCGCCCGCCTGGGCCTGGGTGGCCGTGTGCCTGCTGGCGCTGCAAACGGGTTGGGTGGGGCTGGTGGGGCAGGCGCATGCCGAACCATCGGCCGACGAGCATGAGCTGGGCGTGACACGCACAGTCTTAGGCATCCTGGGCTACACGCGCTGGCCCACGGAAAGCGCGGTGCTGCGGCTGTGCGTGGTGGGCTCCACCGAATATGCCGATGACCTGCTCAATGGTGCCCCGCAGACCGTGGGCAGCCAGCGGCTGGAAGTCCGGCGCGTCGTGCTTTCCGATGCGCGCATCCTGGCCGAATGCGAAGGCATCTATGCCGGCCAGCTCGATGAAGCGGCCTGGCGCAAGCTCATGGAGCAACTGGCCGGACGGCCGCTGCTGACCATCAGCGAGCGGGGAGAGCTGTGCCGCATCGGCGCCATGTTCTGCCTGCGCCGCCGTGGCGAGGGCGCGGGCTTCGAGGTCAGCCTCGACTCCGTGGCACGCAGCGGCCTGCGCGTCAATCCCAAGGTGCTGCAGCTTGCGCGCCACAGGACGTTGCCATGAAGTTGTTCCTGTCCGGCAGCGCCTCCCTGCGCAACGTGATCCGCCGCGCGCACATGCGCATGGCGGCGGTGGCCATTGCGCTTGCGGGCGCGCTGCTGCTCATCGTCGGCGTGGCCACCCTGCGTCTTTACCTGTCCAACAACCTGCATCTGGTGGCACGTTCGCTGGCCTATACGGTCGAGGCATCGCTGGTCTTCGGTGACCGTGACGAGGCTGCCCGCGTGCTGGACCAATTGCTGCGCGGCGAAGGCGTGGCCCATGCCGAGGTTTTCGATGCCGAGCAGCGCCCGTTCGTGCAGTGGTCGGGCCATGGCGGCTCGGCGCTGTCCAGCGTGGGTGAGCTGCTGGCCATAGGCATAGGCCTGCCGCGCGCCGAGGCCGATGTGCGCCAGGATGGCCGCCTGGTCGGGAGCGTGCAGCTGTCCAGCGATGGCGTGGGCCTGGTCCGCTTTCTGGGCGCAGGCTTCATCGTGCTGGTGCTGTGCGTCGGCGTGAGCGGCTATGTGGGGCTGCGTCAATCGCGCCGCATGCTGCGCGACATTGCCGAACCGCTGCAGCAGTTGGCGCGCGTGGCGCACGCCGTGCGCCATGACCGGTCCATGGACCAGCGCGTGCCGCTGGCGCGCATTGCCGAACTGCGCGAGTTGGGAGACAACTTCAATGCCCTGCTGGCCGAGCTGCAGACACGCCACGAGCGGCTGCAGCAGCAAAATTCGGCCCTGGAGCGCCAGGCTTCGCGAGACAGCCTCACGGGGCTGGCCAACCGCCTGCATTTCGAGCAGCGCCTGCAGCAGGCGCTGGACAACGCGGCCGAAACCGGACAGAAGCTGGCCGTGCTGTTTCTGGACAACGACCGCTTCAAGCAGGTCAACGACGCGTACGGCCATGCTGTGGGCGATGTGCTGCTCAAGGCCGTAGGCGCAAGACTGCGCTCGCAGGTGCGCGAGAGCGATCTGGTCGCGCGGCTGGGCGGCGATGAGTTCGCCATCCTGCTCTATCCCGTGGGCGGGGGCGGCGATGCGCAGATGGTGCGGGACAAGATAGAGGCCGCCATGCATGAGCCTTTGGTGGTCAGCGAAGGCGTGGTGCTGCAGCCTTCGGTCAGTGCGGGCGTGGCCCTTTTTCCCAAGCATGGCCAGAGCATGGAGACGCTGATGCGCCATGCCGACCAGGCCATGTACCAGGCCAAGGCCATGCGCCAGGCCGAACGAGTCACAGGAGGATGACATGTTGAAACGACGGAGCTGGACCCGGATGTGCGGCGCAGGTGCGGCCGCTGTGCTGGCCCTTGCGCTGGCGGGCTGCAAGGCGGCGCCCGAGGCGCCGCCTACGCCGCAGGGCCTGACCGAGCAGCAGCAGCAAGTGCTGCGCAGCCAGGGCTTTGCACAGGCGGAGCAGGGCTGGGAGCTGCAGATGTCGGGCAAGCTGCTGTTCGGCTTTGACTCGGCCGAAGTCGGCGCCCAGGCGCGCACCAAGGTGCTGGAACTGGGGCGGGCGCTCAAGGGCGTGGGCATAGAGCGGCTGCGCGTGGAAGGCCATACGGACGATCGCGGCAGCGATGCCTACAACATGCGCCTGTCGCTGCGCCGCGCCGAAGCCGTGGCCGATGTGCTGGCCGAAGCCGGCCTGGCGCGCCAGGATATCGAGGTCAAGGGCCTGGGCCGCGCCATGCCCGTGGTGCCCAGCGATGCGGCGGAGAACCGCCGCGTGGCCATCGTCGTGCCCTTGCAATAGCCGGAACCTGGCTGGGATCAGAGTCGGGGGATTGGCGGAAAGCAGCAGGAGTCGAACCTACCCAGGAGCGGCTGACGCCCCTGACCGGGTTTGAAGCCCGGGCGCACCACCGGGTGCGTATGCTTTCCAGGATGTTAGGCACCCCCTGAGCGGCTGGCGCCGCTTCCCCCTCTCTACTCGCTGCGCGAGGGAGGGGGACGACGCCATCGGCTAGGCGCCCCCGCCGCAAGGCGGCTCTTGCTCGGCGTCCCCGGGTTGGGCCGCGCCATTGCAGGTGCTATGCCCAAAACCGGCTATTGTAGCGGTCCCATGGGAGCGTCATGGCTCAGCTTTTGGGTGGGGTGAGCGAATTTCCGCCAGTGGTCCACTGCACATCGGGGCGCAGCAGGTGGGCGTCGCGCAGGCGGCGGGTGTAGCCGATGCGGTCGAAGAATTCGAGGATCTGGATGGCGCGCTTGCGGCCCAGGCCTGTGGCATCGCGAAAGGCGTGGGCCTGGATTTCGCCGTTGGGGGTGGCGGCGGCCAGTTCGCGCACCAGGGCGGCGAGTTCGTCCGTGCGGGCGGCGGAGTAGAACAGGTCCTTGGTCACCTGAAACAGCAGTCCCTGGCGCGCGAGTTTGCGCAGCAGCTGGCGCACGGTTTCCTCGCCGATGGCGTTGTCGCGTGCCAGGTCGCGCACCCAGGGCGGGTCGTAGCGGCCGGCTTCGATGGCCGGCAGCAGTTTCTGGGCGATCTGTGTTTCGCTGTCCGACAGTTGCACGCTGTGGCCGGGCAGGTGCAGCCAGGCGCCGCTGGAGGCCAGGCTGCCATCCTGCAGCAGCGTTTGCAGCAGGCCTTTCCACAGCGCGTCATGTCCTGCATGGACCAGGCCGGACAGTGCCATGCGGCGCAGGCGTGCCGCGTTCACACCGGGCTCGTCGGGGTTTTTTTCGTGAAAGCGCGCCATGCTGTCCAGCACCTGGCCGCGCAGCTGCGTCCAGCGTGCGTCACCCAGCAACAGCGTGTCGCCCTCGGCCAGTGGAAGTCGGTGCAGCCGGTGCCCGACGTTGTCCGTGGCCACGGATGCGCGGCCCGTCAGGCGCATGAGCTGCGACGTGGCAATGCCGTGCGCCGCGCCTTGCACCAGCGCGCTGGCGTCCCCGGTGGCAATCAGCGATTCCAGCGCCTGCAGATAGGCCGTGCGCTCGGGACTGCGGCGCTTGCGTGCGGGAGCAAAGGGGTCGATGACGCTGCCGCCCGCAATCGTACGGTTGGCCTGGGCATTGCGCACGATGAGCCGGTCGCCGGGTTGGGCATGTACGGGCATGTCCAGCACCAGTTGGACGATGGCCTGCTCGCCGGGACCCAGCGGCTGGTCCTGCAGCAGGGCCACGTGGGCCGTGCAGCGCGCCGTACCGATGTGCACATGCACAGGCGTCCATTGGGCCAGTGATGGCGCATCGGCCAGCAGTTGCAGGCGCACGTCGATCCGGTCGCTGGCCTGCAGCAGCCGTGCGTCGGCGATCCAGTCGCCGCGCGTGATGGCTTCCTTGGCAATGCCCGACAGGTTGAGCGCGCAGCGCTGGCCGGCAAGGCCCCGCTCGCTGGCCTGGTTCTGGGCATGCAGGCTGCGCACGCGTACCTCGGTGCCCGAGGCCGAATGCACCAGCGTGTCGCCCACCTTCACCTGGCCGCCGAACACGGTGCCCGTGACCACGGTGCCCTGGCCGGGCAGCGTGAAGCTGCGGTCCACGGCCAGGCGGAACAGTCCGTCGCTGGCCCGCGCGGGAATGGACTGGGCGCGCGCCATGAGGTGCTCGCGCAGCTGCGCCACGCCCGTGTCACCGGGCTGGGCGGCGGCGGTGGGAAAGACCGGGGCGCCGGCCAGCGCCGTGGGCGCCAGCAGGGACTCGATCTCGGCACGCACCTGCTGCAGGCGCTCGGGCGTGGCGCGGTCGGCCTTGGTCAGGGCCACGGTGCCTTCGCGCACGCCCAGCAGCTGCAGGATGTCCAGGTGCTCGCGCGTCTGCGGCATGACGCCGTCGTCGGCCGCCACCACCAGCAGGGCGTGGTCTATGCCCACGGCGCCTGCGGCCATGGTGTGCACGAATTTTTCGTGGCCGGGCACGTCGATGATGCCCAGTACCTCGCCATTGGGCAGCGGCGTGTAGGCATAGCCCAGCTCGATGGAGATGCCGCGCGCCTTCTCTTCCTTGAGGCGGTCGGTGTCCACGCCCGTGAGCGCGCGCACCAGGGTGGTCTTGCCGTGGTCGATGTGGCCGGCGGTGCCGATGATCATGCGTTCGTCCTCAGGCGATGTGCAGCAGCGGCAGCTGTTCGGTGAAGGCCGGCTCGTCGGCTGCCTCCAGGCAGCGCAGGTCCAGCCACAGCGCGTCGTCATGCAGCCGGCCGATGACGGGGCGGGGCAGGCCGCGCAGGCCCGCTTCAAGCCGGGTGAGCTGGCGGCCGGCCTGGCGACCGTCGGCCGGATGCAGGCGCAGGCCCCAGCTGGGCAGGTTCTCCACGGGCAGGGCGCCGCTGCCGATCTGACTGTTCATCTCGGCGGTCTCCACCACATAGCGGCTGCCCAGCGCCTGCTGCACCAGCGGCTGCAGCGCCTGCGCGCGGGCCTGCATGTCGGCCTGGGGGCGCGTGAACAGGCGCAGCGTGGTCAGGCGCTCGGCCAGCTTTTCGGGGTGCAGGTACAGGCGCAGCGTGGGCTCCAGCGCGGCCAGGGTGAGCTTGCTCAAGCGCAGCGCGCGCTTGAGCGGGTGTTTCTTGATGCGGGCGATCAGGTCCTTGCGGCCCACGATCAGGCCGGCCTGCGGACCGCCCAGCAGCTTGTCGCCACTGAAGGTGACGATGTCGGCGCCCGACTCGATGGTCTCGCGCACCGTGACCTCGTAGGGCAGGCCCCATTCGCGCAGGTCGACCAGGGTGCCGCTGCCCAGGTCCACCACCATCTGCAGGCCGTGCGCGTGGGCAATGGATGCCACCTCGGCGTCGCTCACGGCCTTGGTGAAGCCGGTGATGGCGTAGTTGCTGCAGTGCACCTTCATGAGCAGGCCGGTGTGTTCGCCGACGGCGCCTTCGTAGTCGCGCGCATGGGTACGGTTGGTGGTGCCCACCTCGACCAGGGTGGCGCCCGCGCGCGTCATCACGTCGGGGATGCGGAAGGCCCCGCCGATCTCCACCAGCTCGCCGCGCGAGACGATGACCTCGCGCCCGCCCGCCAGCGTGGCCAGGGTCAGCAGCACGGCGGCGGCGTTGTTGTTGACCACGGTGCAGGCCTCGGCGCCCGTGAGTTCGCAGACCAGGGATTCGATCAGGTCGTCGCGGTCGCCACGGCCGCCGTCCTCCAGGTCGTACTCCAGGTTGGCCGGCGCCGTCATGGCGGCCACCACGGCATCCACGGCCTCCTGCGGCAGCAGGGCGCGGCCCAGGTTGGTGTGCAGCACCGTGCCCGTGAGGTTGAAGACCGTGCGCAGACGGGGTGCAAAGCGCCGCGCCAGGCGAAGGCCGGCCGCCTGGATCACCTCAGTGATGCCGGGCGCGCCTGCATCGGGCTCGCCGGACCGCAGCCGCTCCTGCGCATCGGCCCGCATCTGTGCCAGTGTCTCGCGCACGGCCTGGGTGCAGGCATCGAGGCCGTGGCGCTCGCGCAGCGCGAGCATGTCGGCGCTCAGCAGCACCTTGTCCACGGCAGGCAGGCGCAGCGCGGACGGGGTGGAGGAAGCGGCAGAGGTGGCGGCGGTATCGGTCATGGTGTGCGAAAGGGTCAGGCAGCAGGCGTGGCGGGGTCGATCAGCGCGTCGCCGGCCTCGTCCTGCTCCTCGGCAAAGGCCACGTAGAGCAGGGGATTGGCGCTGGCGCGCTGAAAGCGCGTCTCCTCGCCCATCAGCAGGTCCAGCATCAGCGAGGCCAGGTCGTCGGCCAGGGGCTCGGCCATCGGGTCCTTTTCCTGGTTGACCACCTTGCGGTAGCTGCCGCATTCCTCGCAGGTCTCGGCCAGCACGGTATCGCCGGCGCCATCGATGCCCTGGTACTCGACGCCCTTGGTCGACTCGCAGTGGGAGCACTTGACGCGCACCATGTGCCACTCCGTGCAGCAGGTGCCGCAGTGCAGGTAGCGATGGCCTGCGGCCTTGCCGCCAATGCGCAACACGCTGGCCACGGGCTCGCTGGCGCAGACGGGACAGATCGAGGCGGGATCGGTATAGGGCACGTCGCGTGCGTTCAGGCCGCTGGCGCGCGTGGCAAACACCACCTGCAGCGCAGCCATCACAAAGGGCGCCATGCCCACGTGGCGGGCCGCCACTTCCTTTTGCAGCAGCCGCTGCGCGATCTCGTCACGCCCGGCCGTGTCCAGCGCGCGCAGCTCCTGCAGCAGCGGCTGCAGCGGCGCTGGCAGGCCGTCGGCGCCCGACAGGGCATCGAGCATGCGGTCCAGCACGCCATGCCAGGCGGCATCGATATGGTCGGCGGCAGGCAGCAGCGGCATGGAATGCTCCTGCGCCCGCGCGATCAGCGCCGCATCGGGCTCGGCCAGCGTCAGCTGCCCGGCCGCCTTGGCCTGCGCGTCCACGATCTGCGCCACAAACCGCAGATAGTCGGCAATCGGATTGCCCTCGGCCAGCTGCCGCAGCCGCGCCGCCCGCTCGACGAACAGCGCCGGCAACTGCGGCAGCAGCACGCGCGGAAAACTGGTGTGGTCCAGCGACTCGATATCGCCGGGTTGAAGAATGCGTTGCATTGGAATGAATCCCAAAAAAACAGCCGCCCGGATCGCTGGGCGGCTGGGTGCTCAGGCTGATGCCTAGTATGACGCCATGTCTGTGAAAACTGGCGCGGCCCAAGGCGAGGGGCACCGAGGAAGGGCCGTCCCGCACCGAGGGTGCCGTCCCCCTCCCTCGCGCAGCGAGTAGAGAGGGGGAAGCGGCGTAAGCCGCTCAGGGGGTGTCAGTCATTATCACCGGTCATCTTGCGATACCACCCCCGGTGGTGCTGCTTGGCCCAGGCCCGTGTCACCGTGCCGTACAGCATGGCGCGGATGGTGCCCCGGGTCCAGATGGCCGCGTACACGTGCATGATGATCAGGCCGATCATCCACACGCCCGCAATGGCGTGCACCACCGAGGCGGCGCGCACCACGTTGACGGGCAGCGTCCACCAGGCGCGCCACATGAGCGC